>NZ_JBFTIZ010000023.1:0-23044 GCF_056395165.1 Pedobacter sp. 10L46_2 | reverse complement strand
CTTGATATTTTCTCCTTTAAATCTCTCTAAATCATCCAACATCTCCAAATGATTATTTGTCACTGTATCAGAATTCCCAAGTAGTAAAGAAATTGGTCTATCTTCTTGGCTTGGCTTTGAGGTAATATTTGAGCCTTCAGATGGATTAAAATTATAAAAAAAATAAGTATACGAAGCTTGGGTTGTATAGTGCTCAAGTATCCATTGATGATCTATAATATTCCAGCTTAAAAAATAATTCAAACGTCCAAAAAAAGCCTTCCTGATTTCCCAAACTTTTTGATCATTTGCTTTATACTTCCAATATCTGTTAGCTAAAGTTTTATAGAAGCGTTTTATCTTTAAGAGGTTCCATTTAACCTTTGGTCGCTCTTCATGCTTTTCAAAATAATTCAGACTTTGCGCCCCATATATTGTTTTCTTAAACATTGAATATGGAATTTCCACGATATCACCTCCCCAGAAAAATAATCCTATCTTAATATTTTCTGGTAATTTGAGCACAAAATTAATGGCTGCATCAGAGGCCCAATGAATAAAAACTTTATCACCCTCACTTATATTTTTTACCGTTTCTAAAAACAACTCGGTACCATAAGGAGCAAAAATTGCCTTATCAGATTTAACGTGTTTTACCTTTTCCTGGGGCCAGTCAATAATATAAATGTTATTCCCCGGTGCAGTTTTTTCTCCATCAATAATAAAATCATTAATAAATTTATCATCGATCATTAAATGGTAATTCATGGCAGCAATATGTATTTAGAAATTATTTAAAAGCTTAGTTACTTTCACAATATCTTCTTCATTATGAAAATAAGAAATAGGTAAACTTAAAGTCGTATTGTGTATCTCTGTTGAAATTGGATATTCACCTTCAATAATGCCTTTCATTGCTTCCTGGTTATGAGGTGCAACAGGATAGTGGATTTCTGTTTTTACTCCGTTCTGAAGCAGATAATCCCTGAGCTGATCCCTTCTCTGGTGTCTGATATTAAAGATATGATAAACATCAAAAAAATCAGGGTCCACCTTAGGTAGAACAAAATCTGACCCCAACTCTTGCAGATAATACGAAGCCAGTTTCCTTTTGTGGCTGTTAATATCATCCAAATGCTTAAGTTTTAAAGATAAGAAACCAGCCTGCACTTCATCCAGCCTTGAATTATACCCCACAAGTTCGTTTACATATTTTATCCTGGAACCATAATTTCTCAATGTTCTAATTTGATCCGAAAGACCTGCGTCATTTGTTGTTATAGCCCCGGCATCGCCCAAAGCACCCAAATTTTTAGTAGGGTAGAAACTAAAGGCTCCGAAATCACCAAAGTTACCGGCCTTCTTACCTTTATATTGAGCTCCATGCGCCTGAGCACAATCCTCAATAATCTTCAGTTGATGTTTATTGGCAAGGTGTATAATCGGATCCATATCACAAACCTTTCCGTACAAATGGACAACCATTATTGCCTTTGTTCGAGAAGTGATCTTCTCTTCGATCAACTTTGGATCAATATTATATGTAGCAATATCAGGTTCAACCAATACCGGTTTCAAATCATTTTGAATAATTGACAGTATTGTCGCGATGTAGGTATTTGATGGAACAAGAACCTCGTCTTCTGGTTTGAAATCGAAACATTTTAGCGCTAATGAAAGCGCATCAAGCCCGGAAGCCAGTCCAACACAATAAGACGTATTACAATAAGCAGCAAACTCCTTTTCAAACACTGCTACATTATTTCCTAAAATATACCAGCCACCCTCCAGAGTATTATTAAATGATTCCCTGAAAGCATCAAAAAATGGCTGATTTAATTTCTTTAAATTTTCATAATCTATCATATGTAATTCTCATAGATATAGTCTTCTGCATCAAAATACTCCGAAGCAAGAACCATTAAAATAGCATCATCAGTAAAATTCTTCATTTGGTGCCAATCCTTGGGCTCTAGAATTAAGCATTTATCCGGTGTATCCAGTGTAAACTCCTCTTCCTTCTCCCCATCATTATTCGTTATAATACAGCTTCCCTGAATACAAATTGCTGCTTGTATAGTTTTATGATGCCTATGTCCTCCACGAACAGAGTCATCAACTCCATAAATGTAAAATATACGTTTTACATCAAAAGGAATCACTTTTTCAATTACCGTGAGATTGCCACGTGCATCTGTAAAGGTTTTTAAACTGATTTGATATGCCATTACTTAATTAAGTATCTCGTTTTATAATAATTATTTAAATGCCCAAAAACATGGAATCTATACATTCTTCGTAATGATTTATTAATGCGCGGTATTTCTTTGATTTCATGAAATAAATTGTCTTTTGAAATCGAACGTAATTCTTTCTCCACCTCCTTTAAGGCAATAACATATGGCTTATAGATGTTAGTTAAATGTCCATGAGTCAACTCATAATGACCCAGGTGGAAGGCGTCTTTTTCACAATATTTTAAATCATGAAAATGATAAAATATCAAATCAAAGGTTTCATCCGTTCCATTTACCTTTCCAAATAAACGATCTCCAACAGTAGATATAGTATACTGCTGTGCATTCCATGGTGCTACGCCACCGCCCAAATGTTGAAGCTCATGTACCCCCTTAAAACGCTCACACCAATCATCCAGATACTTCTGATCTCCAAACTTATTATCCTCGAAACGATTATAACACCATTCTATACAGGCATCTTTCCACCACTTTAAAACAGTTCTGCCTTGTTTATCATTTTTAAAGTAAACAAATTGAACACAGTACTTACCGCTTGTAGCCGTTTGGTCGTATTCAGGCGTATAACGATGGTCGGTAATAATTACTGAATCATCTTCGCCAAGCTCGTCAAATAAAACAGTTGGATCTGCAAAGAAAAGCAGATCAGCATCTATATAAGTACACGATGGCAATTCATAAGTATCCAAACAATATTCAACTGTTGCCGGAGTACAGGTCCAGCAATACTCAGCAGTTGTACGGGTAGGTTTTATTGACAAAAGTTCCTCATTCTCAAAAGTACCCAACGAAATAATCGTCGCTTTTTCAAGATTCAGCTCATTCAGTATAGAATATGAAACATCATCAAATGCAAATATGTATAAATGAAAATCCTTACAATGTTTAGCCAGTGAATTATACATGACTAACCCGCGGGTAAGATATATGGAATTAAATAACGTACAAAAATTTAACATATTTATGATGTAGACTTACCTACCTGTAAAACGATACTTTACCCAACGCTTAAAGCGCTTTCTAATCTGTTTGAAACGTGACCAGTTGTTTAATGATATAAAAAACTCTTTAAAGGCTAAATATGCCCTTTTATTATGCTCTACAGGTATTTCATTAACCGAAATACGCTCTAAATAAAGTTCAACATTGTGTGAATCATCAGAAGCGCAATGAACACCACTATTGTCCCAGCCAATATCCTGAGCTAATGATTTTCCCGGATACAGGGTCAGTTTATTTTTTATAAATGCAGCACCATACCAACGTACAGCCCACGAATTGTTTCTTCCTGCAATCTGATCTTCCAGCATTTTTATGTAAGGATAAGAGCCATCAAAATTGAACCTCCATGTCCATTTATTCTGCAAAATAATATTCAATATCTTCTTACCATCTGGTTCAAACAATTGCCACTGCTTGTTCCATGTACCCCATGCACCACAATCGGCGCCATAAATGAAAAAAGAATCTGGCAGTTGTTTCTTTACAGGATATAGATAACCACAAATACATGCAACCCGGTCATCATTCTCATACCGCACTAAAGCGTCATTCATAAAACTGAGGAAATACGGTGCAACTTCCATATCATCTTCCACAACTATGACTTTACCATACTGAGCCACGATTTCGGTAACACCTCTAATAACGTTTTCGGCCAGGCCAAGATTAATTGGTTGCTCTACAATCCTAATACTCGGAAATCCGGATATCTGATGAATATATGCCCTTACTTCATTTACAGACGCTTCATCTTTTGCCTGCCTTGCTCCATCACTATAAATTATTAAATTACTAGAGCCGGCTTCAACATTAGCCAGCAAAGAATTTACTACTCTCTGTAAATGCTGGGTTCGATTGTAACAAAATAAAACGATAGGGGCTAAGGACATTTATATTTAAAAGTTGCAAAAAGCAAATATAACTATAAAATCATATTCTGACTAGCATTTTAAGGTTTAAGAGGGGGCTTTAAATATTTTACTTAACAAAAAATTGTTATGAAAATCCATTCACACTCGCAATCTCAATAACTCTTCAACATCATCTTAAAAGTTTTAATGTTGTTGACTCCTTTTGCAAGTTACCGCTCCAGCTTTAACGATCTGATTTTGCTGTTATGCGCAAGTGAACCATAGAATATCATACATCCGACGATTGTACCTAACTTAGTAATTTTAAAAGTACTTATGATTCAACTTTAGCAGACCTTCAGTAGTCAAAAAAAGATACATACCTTGATGTTATACCCACTTAATCGAAAGAATAAGCCAGACCGAATGTCACAGCTGATGTCTTATTATATCTTGGTTCCTACATTATCATTATCTTTTTTTGCTGGTCTGTTATTGATTGATAATAATGTCCCTTTAAATAGCAGGAAAAATCTTTTGTAATCTCATAATCTAGTTCAATTTTAACAATCCAATCAAATTCTGATCTGTTATATAATGTTGAATTAAAAAAGTAATTATGCTTAATCTGCTCCAGGTTAATTAGTTCATCCCCATCGCTATCAGAAGATTGTTCAAAGACATTTGCCGCAATTCCAGATAGCTGGTCAATATTACTTTATAACGGCTGATAAGAAAATATATTGGGGGGCAGTTTACCCTGAACCCATACAGTCACCTGGAGAAGCGATTGATATAGCCGCAAACAGTTCTGGAAAGTTATTTATTGTCAGTAAAACGTATAAAGATCAATACGGTAACAAGGTTATGAAGTGGAATGGATCAGGCTGGGATGATTACCTGCCCCTGATCGGTGCGAAGAAAATTGCATTACCAGCTGGGCCAAATGCATTTCCATTTATTGTTGATAATACAGGAAGGTTACTTTATCATAGTGGGAACTTTTGGGTGCAAGCTGGTTCATCAGGCATGAACGCTATTTCTATCGCGGCCTGTAATTACATGAAAGACATCTCGGGTTTACCAATCGTTTGTGTAATAAATGGATCTGCTCCTACCGGGGGTGGTTATGAAATCCGAAGATGGACTGGCAGCGACTGGTTTGGTCTTCCCGGGGGCGGAATGACGATTGCAGTTGCAACAGATGGCCATCCTTGGCATATACGCAACTCGACTTCTATTTACAAAAATGATAAATAGTAAAGTTTAATAATTTCAACAATTCAGCCAGTTTAACGACTGGACTTTTAGTTTTAGAAACAGTAATATCAAATTAAAAGCGGCTTAAAAAACTCAAGCCGCTTTTAATTTGATATATTTAATGATTACAATTTCCTTTTAACTTCTACTTGTTCGTAAGCTTCAACAATGTCGCCTACTTCAATATTGTTGAAGTTTTGGATATTCAATCCGCATTCGTAACCTCTAGATACCTCTTTAACATCATCTTTATAACGTTTCAATGAAGCCAATTCACCTGTGTAAATTACCACACCATCTCTAACGATACGGATTTTGCTGTTACGTGTAATTGTACCGTCTAACACCATACATCCGGCAATTGTACCCACCTTAGTAATTTTAAAGGTATCTCTGATCTCAACGTTAGCAGTGATCTTCTCTTCAAATTCTGGAGCCAACATACCTTCCATCGCCGCTTTGATCTCATTGATCGCATCGTAGATGATAGAATACAAGCGGATATCTATCTGCTCAGCCTCTGCCAATTTACGCGCACCTGATGATGGACGAACCTGGAAACCTATAATGATCGCATCAGAAGCAGAAGCTAACAACACATCAGATTCAGAGATCTGACCTACCGCTTTACTTATGATATTAATTTGAATCTCTTCAGTAGAAAGTTTCAGTAATGAATCAGATAGTGCTTCAATTGAACCATCCACATCACCTTTAACAATCAGGTTAAGCTCTTTAAAGTTACCGATCGCTAAACGACGGCCAATCTCATCAAGAGTAATGTGTTTCTGAGTACGAAGACCCTGTTCACGCATCAATTGTAAACGTTTGTTTGCAATTTCTCTTGCTTCAACTTCACTTTCAAGTGCATTGAATTTATCACCTGCAGTTGGTGCACCTTGCATACCCAATACCTGAACTGGTACTGATGGGCCAGCTTTATCTACTTTTTGTCCACGTTCGTTAAATAACGCTTTTACACGTCCACTGTAACTACCTGCCAAAATCGGATCGCCTATTTTCAATGTACCAGCCTGTACAAGAACCGTTGTAACGATACCACGCCCTTTATCCAGAGTCGCCTCAATTACACTACCTGTTGCACGCTTATTCGGATTCGCTTTTAAGTCTAACAACTCAGCCTCTAATAAAACTTTCTCTAATAGTAAGTCTACATTTAAACCGCTTTTACCAGATATCTCTTGCGACTGGAAGTTTCCACCCCAATCCTCAACAAGAATATTCATTATAGATAATTGCTCACGTATCTTATCTGAGTTTGCACCCGGTTTGTCAATTTTTGTAAAGGCAAACACTAATGGAACTCCGGCAGCTTGCGCATGGTTGATGGCCTCTTTTGTTTGAGGCATCACAGCATCATCCGCCGCTACAACAATAATTGCAATATCGGCTACCTTAGCACCACGTGCACGCATCGCTGTAAAGGCTTCGTGACCCGGTGTATCTAAGAAAGTAACTTGTTTACCTGTTGGTGTAGTTACCATGTAAGCACCAATGTGTTGGGTAATACCACCCGCCTCACCAGCAACCACATTCGCTTTACGGATATAATCTAGTAATGATGTTTTACCATGATCCACGTGTCCCATTATGGTTACAACAGGCGCTCTTGGCAATAAATCCTCCTCAGAATCTTCTTCTTCAATAACAATATCACTTTCATCATCTGGTTTAACGAATTGAATTTCGTAACCAAACTCATCAGCAACGATTGTTAAGGTTTCAGCATCCAAACGTTGGTTAATCGATACAAACATTCCCAAACTCATACAAGTTGCGATAATCTTTGTAACCGGCTCATCCATCATTGTGGCCAATTCATTTGCCGTAACAAACTCAGTAACCTTTAAAACTCTTGACTGCAACTCTTGTTCCATTGCAGCTTCATCTGCTGAAAGGGCAACATCATCACGTTTTTGACGACGTAATTTAGCACGCTGAGCAAACTTACCAGATTTACCTGCTCCACTTAAACGAGCAAGTGTTGCTTTAATCTGATCTTGTATTTCTTTTTCCGTAGGTTCTTCTTTCGGACCGCTATGACCTCCTGGGCCTCCTGGTTTGCTGTTCCTAAAGTTAGGCCTGTTGGCTGTATTGTTTGTGTTATTTCTAAAATCCGGTCTGTTGCCAACTGGAGGCGCAGGTCTTTGCTGACCCGGTTGTCCTTGTTGTCCTGACTGTCCGCCAGCTTGTTGGTTACCGCCACCACTGGCAGGTTGGCCATGGCCGCCCTGTCCAGGATGTCCACCCGGAGTTTTTTTACGTTTACGTTTTCTTTTCGCATCAGCGCTATCGGCCGAAGATGCTACTGGCTGAGATTTACGATCAGGTGTAGTTGGTAAAACAATTTTACCAATGATATTCGGACCTGAAAGTTTTACAGAGCGAGCTTTAATTACTTCCGTTTCCTCAGGTTTCTCAACCTTAGGTGCAGGAGGAGTAACAGGTACCACCTTAGGCGCCACTGGCTCTGGAGCTTTCACTACAGGTGGCTCTACAGCTTTAGGTTGTTCAACCACTACTGGCTTAACTTCTTCTACAGGTTTTACAATTTCTTGTTTTACCTCTTCAACCGGCTGCTCAACTTTCTCAACAGGTTTTTCTTCTTTTACAACTTCCTTAGGCGCTTCTTCAGCAACAGGAGCTTTTGGCTCTGGTGCCGGAGCAGGAGCTTCCTCCGCTTTAACCGGACGTGTTTTAGAATTTAAATCATCAAGATTTATCTTTCCAACTATTTTAACACCAGGTAAAGAGCCTTCTTCTGCTTTATCTGCAGGAGTTTCTGGCGCTGCCGGTTTAGCCGGAGCTTCTTCCTTAGGCTTCTCAGCTGGAGGAGTATACGAATGAAGATTCTTAATTAAAACGCCTTCGTTTTCGAATTCAACATTTTTTCTAGGTGCCTCAGCAACTTTCTCAGTTACTTCAGGTTCATCACGACGAATTTTACCAATAACAATTTGATTGGCTTCTTCTTTTACGATTTTATCGCCCTGAAACTCTTTTAACAGCGCATTATACATGTCGCGAGAGAGCTTAGTAGTGGGTTTATTCTCAACAGAAAAGCCTTTCTTTTCCAGGAACTCAACGGCCGTAGCTATCCCTACGTTAAGTTCCTTAACTGCTTTAAATAAAATTATTGGTTTGTCGTCTGACATTGATATCCTATTTTTTCTTTAATTCTTATACAAAAGTAACGTTTATTCTTATTTATTTCATCTGTAGGTCGTGAGTTTTTGTATTATTCAAATTCTGATTTCAAAATACTCATCACTTCCTTGATGGTTTCTTCCTCCAAATCGGTACGTTTAACCAATTCATCAACGGAAAGTGCTAACACACTTTTAGCAGTATCACATCCGATAGCTTTTAGCTCATCGATGATCCAGCTATCGATCTCATCCGAGAATTCTTCTATATCCACATCCTCATCTTCTTCACCAGCTTCACGATATACATCTATTTCATAACCGGTTAATTTACCAGCAAGTTTAATGTTATGACCACCGCGACMAATTGCCAATGAAACCTGATCAGGTTTTAAATAAACTGAAGCATGTTTTGTTTCATCATCTAATTTAATAGAGGTGATTTTTGCAGGGCTTAGTGCTCTGGTGATATATAATGAAATGTTATTGGTAAAGTTAATTACATCAATGTTTTCATTTTTAAGCTCTCTAACAATACCATGTATACGAGAACCCTTCATACCCACACAAGCTCCTACCGGATCAATTCTATCGTCGTAAGATTCTACAGCAACTTTTGCTCTTTCTCCAGGTTCACGAACAATTTTCTTAATGGTAATTAAACCATCAAAAATCTCAGGAACTTCGATTTCGAATAAGCGCTGTAAAAACTCAGGGGCAATTCTCGAGATAATAATTTTTGGAGTGCTGTTCACCATATCCACTTTAAGGATTACGGCACGAACGGTATCACCTTTTTTGAAATAATCAGCCGGGATCTGTTCAGTTTTAGGCATCATTAATTCGTTACCTTCATCATCAAGAACCAGTGTTTCTTTTTTCCAAACCTGATAAACCTCTCCGGTTACAATCTCTCCAACCCTGTCTTTATATTTTTTAAAAATTTCGTCTTTTTCAAGTTCCAATACTTTTGAAACAAGTGTCTGACGGGCTGCTAAAATAGCTCTTCTTCCGAAACTCTCTAAAGTGATCTGTTCAATGTAATCGTCGCCAACTTCCATATCCGGATCTAACTGTTTAACCTCGGCAAGTTCAATTTCTAAATCATCGTCCTCAGAAAAGCCATCTTCCATCACTTTTCTGGTACGCCAGATCTCTAAATCTCCGTTATCCGGGTTAACAATTACGTCACAATTCTCATCAGTACCATATTTTTTACGCAACATACTGCGAAATACCTCTTCCAGCACACTAATCACTGTAGGGCGGTCGATGTTCTTAAAGTCCTTGAACTCCTGAAATGAATCGATTAAATTAATATTGCTCATTCTTATTTAAATGAAATTAAAACCTTTGTTTCTGTTATACTATTAAAGTCGATTCCTGTTTCTACCAGTACCGCCTTTTTTCCTTTTTCTTTCACTTTTGCTTCTATAGTGATGCCTTTGTCATCTACAAAAAGCAATTTGCCTTCTTTTATTTCGCCGCCAGCAAGCTTTACACTTAAATCGCGGCCAATGTTTTTATCGTATTGTCTTTTCAGTTTCAATGGCTCACCAACTCCGGGAGACGAAACCTCTAAATTATAAGCTTTATCAATGGTGTTTTCCTCTTCCAAATGAAAACCAACATGTCTGCTAATGGCTGCGCAATCCTGTATAGTGATTCCTTCATCGCCGTCAACATGAATAATCAGTTTATTATTTGGCAGCATTTTCACCTCAACAAGAAACAACTCCGGTCTGTCCGAAATTTTTTCTTCTACTAATTCTGTTACTCTTTTTTCTATCTGCATAACCAATTCACCAGTAATAGAAAAGAGGGGACTTTTGCCCCCTCTTACCTCTATTACCGTGCAAATGTAAGAAATATTTTTGCAAATTAAAAATGCTATAACACAATCACTTCTGCTTGTAAAAGAAAGCCCTTTTTACTTCTGTTCAACTTCTTCACAGGATTAGCGTTTCTTCACACCTTGTTCACGGAAGTTATTATCTGGTTAATAATTTCTGCAAAGGTTTTATACTGTAATTCACCTTGCCCTTCATAATATCTTCGGCATTGCCAAAGCGCGCATTCAAATACGTAATAACTAAATAGTCCCTGCCTTTAACAAATGGCTCTTCAGGAACAAACACCACTTCCTCGCCATTAAGGCTTATTTGGCCCTTAACGGGCATTTCTTTTATAGCTGTATCTTTGTCAGATGGTGTTTGCAAAACCGAAACCACATCATAAAAAACAGAGTCGGCAGCTGGTGCATTTTTAAGCTGCAAAAGCCCTGGTTGGTCTATATTACCAAACACAATAGATGAACTGTCGGCCGAAAAACCTATCAAAAGTGGCTTACTATTTGTTGATGTACACGAACAAACAGGTGAAATGGCGCAAAATGCCATCAATATCCTAACAAAAATTTTAACCATAACACTAAATTAAGCTTTATGAAACTAATTGTGGAAATTTTATTAATGGGTCTTGCAGTATTTCTGGGGGCCAAAATTGTACCAGGGGTACAGGTAGATGGTTATGGAGCTGCAATTATTGCGGCCATATTAATTGCGCTGGCAAATGCCACAATTGGTTTTATTTTGCGCCTTTTCACATTCCCAATCAACTTCCTTACATTAGGATTGATGTCATTCATCATCACTGTTTTAATGATATTATTAGTTGATTACCTGATGGCTGGTTTTAATACTACCGGATTTTGGGCAGCAGCAATTTTAGCTATAGTAATTGCGTTGATTAAAGCAATATTTGGAGCTATTGCAGGTTCTGACAAGGATTAAATTCAAAAAAGAGTGTCCAAAAAGGTAAGATCGTCATCCTGAATTCATTTCAGGATCAAACCTTTTTAGACACTCTTTTTAAATTCTCTAAAGAATGCTTTGAAGATCAGCAGGAGAGTAATTTATAGATTTCAATGTCTTGTTATCTTTAGTTCTGTACACTAAAAACAACGAATCTTCCTCTTTAAAATAGGAATCACTATCATCTTTAGCCTTATAATGGGCTATTGTTTGGTTAGCTTCTTCTTCAGACTTACATGCCTTGCTCATATTTGAACGGTGCACTTCATCAAAGAGATCTTTAAACTTATCTGCAAGTCCGAATTCTAAAATAGCACCGGCTAAAACATACTGTATATCGCATAAAGCATCTGCCACCTCAACCAGGTTATTGTCTTCAATTGCTTGTTGCAATTCCTTCACCTCTTCAACCAGCAACGAAACCCTTAAGTCACTTCTTTGTTTTGATGGAATAATTGGCGAATTCTCTATAGGGTGCTTAAATGTTCTGTGAAATTCGGCTACCTGATTCAATGAGTTTGACTCTTTCATGCTTTAATATTGATTTATATTTTTTTTTAATTTTTTTCTTTTACGTGGTCGGCTAGTTCATATCCGCTTTGCTCACTTTTATCTTCTAAAAACAACAGTACTATTAATGAAATGATAGGAATAAGGAAGGAGATAAGAAACCAGAACCAAAACTTCCTGCCCATACTTTTCGCAAGTATCCCAGCCACAATTTGCGGGATTAACATAACGCATAAAAGGAGAATTTCGGGCATATTTCTTTATTTTTATAAACTCAATAAGCTTATAAAAACAAAGATAATGATTACGATTATTTAACGGATAATCTCTCTGGAGATTACCATTTTTTGAATTTCAGAAGTTCCTTCGTAAATCTGGGTGATCTTAGCGTCACGCATCAATCGCTCAACATGATACTCTTTTACGAATCCATAACCGCCGTGTATCTGAACAGCCTCTACCGTTACATCCATGGCTACTTTTGAAGCATACAGCTTAGCCATTGAGCCAGCAAGCGTGTAGGGTTGCCCCTGGTCTTTTAACCATGCCGCTTTATAAACCAACATTCTTGCTGCTTCTATGCTGGTGGCCATATCTGCAAGCTTAAAAGCTATTGCCTGATGTTCTGCAATGGGCTTACCAAACGATTTACGTTGTTTAGCGTAGCTTAACGCCAGCTCATATGCTCCGGCTGCAATGCCAAGCGCCTGTGCTGCAATGCCAATTCGGCCTCCCTCCAGCGTTTTCATGGCAAACTTAAATCCAAACCCATCTTCACCAATTCTATTCTCTTTTGGCACTTTAACGTCGTTAAACATTAGAGAATGTGTATCAGAACCACGGATGCCCAATTTGTTTTCTTTTGGGCCAACCGTAAAACCTTCCATACCCTTTTCTACTATAAATGCATTTATCCCTTTATGTTTTAATGCCTTATTTGTTTGCGCAATTACGAGGTATGTTGAGGCCGTACTACCATTGGTAATCCAATTCTTGGTGCCATTTAGCAGGTAATAATCGCCTTTATCTTCTGCGGTTGTTTGTTGCGATGTTGCATCAGAACCTGCTTCTGGCTCCGATAAACAAAAGGCTCCGATCTTTTCGCCGGATGCCAAAGGCTTTAAATATTTTTCTTTTTGTGCCTCAGAACCGAACGCTTCTAAACCGTAACATACCAAAGAATTATTTACAGAAACAACTACAGATGCCGATGCATCTACTTTAGACAGTTCTTCCATTACCAGCACGTATGAAACTGCATCCATACCGCTACCGTTGTATTTTTCTGAAACCATCATCCCTAAAAACCCCAGCTCGCCAAGCTTTTTCACTTGTTCTGCCGGAAATTTCTGGTGTTCATCTCTTTCAATAACTCCAGGCTTAAGTTCATTTTGTGCAAAATCCCTTGCCGCCTGCTGAATCATCAATTGTTCTTCACTTAGTTGAAATAGCATAATTATATATAATAAAAAAATACGTACAGCCAAATTTAGTATTTCTCAACCAAATTACTATGGTAGCATAGTATTATTTTTTATAGTGTAATTACAGCCTATTTTAGCAAATGGTTATTATCATCAGGAAAAACCAATATCGGGTGATATTTTTTCGCTTCTTCTATTGGTAAAGATCCGTAAGACATGATGATAAGAATATCACCCACCTGAACTTTACGGGCTGTAGCTCCATTTAAACAAATGGTTCCTGTTCCTCTTTCGCCTTTTATTACATAGGTTTCAAAACGCTCACCGTTATTGTTGTTTACGATCTGCACTTTCTCGTTTGCAATAATTTGGGCAGCATCCATTAGATCTTCATCAATGGTAATACTTCCAACATAATTCAGTTCTGCCTGTGTTACTTTAACACGGTGGATCTTCGATTTTAATATCTCGATAATCATAATGCAAAGTTAGATAAAGTTTCTGAATGAATGATTTCCCGTTTTTCAGCTAAGTATCATATTATCGATAAGCCTTGTTTGCCCTACTTTGGCAGCTACAAGAGCTATAATATTCTGATCATTTTTGTTTGTCTCAGGAAGTAATGTTTTTCCATCGGCAATTGTAAAATAGTCGAGCTCAACTCCGGGCGTTTCTTCAATTAACTGTTTAGCCTTTTCTAAAAGCTCGGGAATGCTTTTATTCTTGAAATTATCACTTACGTAGGTAAGCGCCTTGCTTAATACCAACGCATTTTTTCTGTCGGCAGCACTAAGGTGTATATTTCTTGAACTCATGGCAAGCCCATCGTCTTCTCTTATAATCGGACAAGAAATGATTTGAACAGGAAGGTTGAAGTAGGCAACCATGTTTTGGATCATCAGCACCTGCTGGTAGTCCTTTTGTCCAAAAAACGCGACATCCGGGCTTACAGCATCAAACAGTTTTTTTACAATTTGGGTAACCCCTTGATAATGACCTTTTCTAAATTCACCCTCTAAAAGAAATTCGGCAGGGCCCAGATCAATATGCCATTTCTCTTCAGTCGGATACATCTCCTTTACCGAAGGCATGAATACCACATCACATCCGGCGTCTTTAAGCATGGCCATATCATGCTCTAGCGGGCGCGGATATCTCTCTAAATCTTTAGGGTCCGTAAATTGGGTAGGGTTCACAAAAATACTGCAAACCACTATATCAGCCTGCTTTTGGGCCATCTTTATTAATGATACATGACCTTTATGCAGCGCACCCATAGTTGGCACTAAAGCAATTTTCTGCTGGGCCAATTTAATTGGGCCAAGCAACGACTTTAACGCCGCAATAGTATTTAGTACTTCCAAACCAGCTTATAAAATTTCAGGGGGCAAAGTTGGTTATTTATCTATTCCCAACAAAACATCTTGCGTATTATATTGATAAATGTTATTATTTTGCTTACCTTTGCCCCTTGATAATCTTTTCTTTAACATAAATTTTTATTTACGAATATGGAGATGGCCAAAACGAAGCTACTGATTGTTACACACGAGATGTCGCCTTTCCTTGAACTCACAAAGATTTCAGAAATTACCCGTCAGTTACCTCAGGCAATGCAGGATAAAGGATTTGAAATCCGTATTTTAATGCCAAGGTTTGGAAACATTAATGAAAGAAGGAACAGATTACACGAGGTTATCCGTCTTTCGGGCATGAACATCATTATTGATGACAATGATAACCCGTTAATCATTAAAGTTGCCTCAATTCCGGCAGCAAGGATGCAAGTTTACTTTCTGGATAATGAAGATTATTTCCAACGCAAGTATGTATTTAGGGATAAGGAAGACAAGTTCTACGCTGATAACGATGAAAGAACAATTTTCTTCTGTAAAGGTGCACTTGAAACTGTTAAAAAATTAGGCTGGTCGCCAGATATCGTTCATTGCCATGGCTGGATGACATCCTTAGTACCTGCGTACATTAAAACTACTTACAAAAACGATCCTACTTTTAAAAATTCAAAAGTGGTGTATTCAATTTATGAGGACTGTTTCTCTGAAACAATGAATACTGATCTGTACAAAAAAGCAGTAATGAACTCTATGACTGTTGAGGATACTAAAGTATTTGAAAAAGCAGATTGTAGTGCCTTGCATATTGGAGCAGTAACGTATTCTGATGCATTAGTTTTAGCTGATGAAAACATCAATGCTGATGTGTTAAAATTTGTTAAAGATTCTAATAAGCCAACTTTAGCTTTTAATTTAACCGAAAATTTCGAAAACTTCTACTCATTATATGAAGAAATTTCGGATGAAGAATTGGTTTCAATAGCTTAAACTCAGGTATTCTAAAATATGAAATTTATAAAACTAGACTTATTGACCCTGTTGATAGGTCTTTTTCTTTTTGCATCTTGTAAAGATGCCAATACTATCGGCCTTACACCTGATGGCGACTCTCCTATTAAAGGTATTTTAGACAATACCGTTCTGGTTGATTCCAAAACTGTTCTTGATTCAGCTACTGCATCAATTGGATTGGCAAGACATCCTTTGGGTTACATTACCGGAGATGCTACTTTTGGAACTACCGAAGCAAGCCTTTCTATGACGGTAAGCCTTCCTTCAACTAGTTATAGCTTTGGAGGAATACCAACTGTAGATTCGGCAGTACTCGTTTTGCCTTACTCAACTCAATTTTATGGTGATACAACAACTTCGGTTTATAGCCTTAATGTGCACCAGCTTAAAGATGACCTCTCTTTGCAAAAGGTCTTTTTAAGCAACAAAGTATGGCCTGTAGAAACTGAGGTGGTAGGCTCTCTTACCACTAAGATAAAGCCAAAAACACCTTTTAAAATTACTGATATCGTAACAGGAAAACCTGATACGCTTAAGGCTGTTGTTCCTCAATTAAGGATAAAGCTTAGTAATTCATTTATTCAGGAACACATTTTAAATGTAGATTCAGCACTAAGAGCAACAAACACTAAATTCTCAGCAGTATTTAAAGGTCTGCAGGTAAGTGTTAACAAGACCTCATCAAGTGGCCCTGGAGGTGTAATGTTTATTAATTTTGGCGGAACTGATGCTAATCTTCAAATTTATTACAAAAAACAGGTAGGAACAAGTGTTGTAGAGAAAGATACTGTAGCCGTTAATTTCCCTATTTCATCAAGTTCAGGCCCTATTGCGGCAACGGTTAAGCATGATTACACCGGAACACCTGTTAAAGCACAATTAGATGCGCCAACGGCATCTTTTGACGTTACATATTTGCAAGCACTTTCTGGCGTAAGGAATAAAATTTCTTTCCCTGATCTAAAAGCTTTTGTAGACAAGGTAAAGGCTGGAAATGCAGATGCACGTGTAGTAATTAACAGGGCAGAATTGGTTGTTAATCTTAAAAGCGGAACAGATGTATCGCCATGGAATGCTGCTCAGCGGCTATCTCTTTACAGACTTGATATAGCCGGTCAGAGAGCAAATATTCCTGACAACGAAGGCCCTACACAAGCCAATCCGACACCGCCCGCTACCTATGCAGGCTCTGAAGCAGCATTTGGTGGATTCTATGACACGGTTAACAAAAGATATATATTTACAGTAACTAGTTACCTGCAAGCTCTGATTGACAACAAGACTGTCGATTATGGTACTTACCTGGCACCTAGCTCACTTACTGAGTACAATGTTTTCCCTTCTTTAACTTCCGGTGCAAGGTCAATCATAAACACTGCAACCCCGGCTACGGGCGAAAAAGGTATTAAGTTAAACATCTATTATACCAGAATTGACTAGCTAAATTTATTTATACACTATTGTGTTTATATCCTCCGAGATCATTAATTTCGGAGGATATATTTTTTAAACCCAGTATGTATGTGTGGAATAGTTGGTTATATCGGTCACAGAGAAGCGTGGCCAATAGTTATTAAAGGACTAAAAAGATTAGAATACCGCGGATACGACAGTGCTGGTATTGCGCTTATTTCTGATGATGGATTAAACATCTATAAAAAGGCAGGAAAGGTTACAGAACTGGAGAACTTTGCTGCAGGTAAGAATTTATCTGGCACAGCGGGAATTGGCCATACCAGATGGGCTACCCATGGAGCCCCTTCCGATAGAAACTCGCACCCCCATACATCCAACAATGGCAAGCTTACTATAATTCACAACGGGATTATTGAGAACTATGCTACACTCAAAGAAGAGCTAATAACCAGGGGCCACGACTTTAAAAGTGATACCGATACCGAAGTTCTGGTACACTTAATTGAAGAAATTTATAAAAACGAAAAGATAGATCTGCTGGAAGCTGTTCGACTGGCCTTACGTGAGGTTAGTGGAGCTTACGCAATTGTTTTGATGGACGAGGAGCATCCAGATCAACTGATCGCTGCAAGAAAAGGAAGTCCAATGGTTATAGGAGTTGGCGATGGAGAATACTTTATTGCTTCGGATGCCACGCCTATTGTTGAGTACACCAAAAATGTGATCTACCTGAACGATAATGAAATTGCATTTATTAAACGCGATGAGTTATTGATAAAACGCCTGGATAATGTAGTACAAACACCTTATGTTCAAGAGCTCGAGTTAAAACTTGAGATGCTCGAAAAAGGTGGGTATGAACATTTCATGCTAAAAGAGATCTTTGAGCAGTCGCGCTCAATCAGAGATTGTATGAGAGGCCGTATCTATCCAAACGAAGGTAAAGTACAACTGGGCGGAATAAAAGAATATGCCGACAAGCTAAAAAATATTGATCGTATAATTATTGTTGCCTGTGGCACTTCATGGCATGYTGGTCTTGTAGGTGAGTATTTGATTGAAGAATATGCAAGAATCCCTGTAGAAGTGGAATATGCATCAGAATTTAGATACAGAAATCCAATAATTACTGAAAAAGACATCGTGATTGCCATTTCTCAATCTGGAGAAACAGCAGATACAATGGCCGCAATTGAAATGGCCAAAGAGAGGGGTGCGACGATTTTTGGTGTATGTAACGTTGTGGGCGCCTCCATACCACGATTAACACATGCCGGTGTTTATACACATGCCGGACCTGAAATTGGAGTTGCTTCAACCAAAGCCTTTACTGCTCAGGTTACGGTGCTTACTTTAATGGCTTTTTATATGGCTCAGCAAAAAGGTACGCTTACCAATTCAAAATTGGTTGAACTACTTACCGAGTTAGATTGCATCCCAGATAAAATACAAGTGGCGCTTGAATCTAATGATCTTATAAAAGAAATTGCCGAGAAATTTAAGGATTCAAGAAATTGCCTATTCCTTGGCAGGGGAAGTGGTTTCCCTGTAGCGCTGGAAGGAGCTTTAAAGCTCAAGGAGATCTCTTACATCCATGCCGAGGGATATCCGGCCGCCGAGATGAAACACGGCCCCATAGCGCTTATAGACGAGGAAATGCCAGTAGTTGTTATCGCCACTAAAAATTCATCTTACGAGAAAGTAATCAGCAATATCCAGGAAGTGAAGGCCAGAAAAGGAATTGTCTTGGCGATAGTCACCGAGGGAGATGTTGAGGTTAGAAAAATGGTAGATTATTGTATAGAGATACCTGATGCCAGTGAGGCATTCTTACCATTACTGGCCACAATACCGCTTCAATTGCTATCTTATCATATCGCAGTATTAAGAGGCTGCAATGTAGACCAACCGAGAAATCTGGCTAAATCTGTTACTGTGGAGTAACAGATTTAGTTCTTTATATTTAGTTAGAAAGGCAAATCACCTGAAGCGTCGCTTGGATCAATGTAATCCGTTTCGCTTTTTGGCGTACTATTCTCGCCCGTAGATGGGGTTTGTTCAAAATCACTCTTTCTGCCCAGAATTGTAAAATTCTCTGCAACTACTTCTGTAACATACTTCTTTACTCGCTCTTTGTCTTCAAAAGAGCGGGTACGAAGCTTACCTTCAATATACACCAGTTTGCCCTTTTGCAAATACTTTGAGGCTACTTCTGCTAAACCTCTCCACAAAACAATATTATGCCACTCTGTTTGCTCTATTCTTTTGCCATCTTTGTTATACGTCTCTGATGTTGCCAATGGGAAACTTGCTACGGTTACACCTCCATCTAAATGTCTGACTTCAGGATCTTTTCCTAAATGTCCTACTAAAATAACTTTGTTAATACCTGACATGAATTCTGATTTATCTAATTTACGGAATAAGAGCTTATAAAATTTGTTATCACTTTAGGTTGTGGCAATTCGTCCAGCTCGCTTAATGAAACCCATTTTATTTCTGCATTCTGATTAAAGTTAATGATATAATTATCTAAAGCAAAAAATTGAACATATATAGTTTGGTGGGTCAATAAATGTTTTTTCTGCTCTAATGGCGTAATTGTACAGGTGTCGCCAAAATTATTCTTCAATATGGTCAGGAATTGTTCTTGTGCTTCCAGGTAATTGTCGTCAGTTTCTATTAAAGGAAAATCATACAGCTCCTGCCAGATGTCTCCAGGATTCCTTTTGTTTACCAGGATTTCATCTCCATTAAAACATACCAGATAGTTAAAATAACGAGTGCGTTTTTTAAGTTTTTTCTCTTTAACAGGAAGCATATTTACAAGATCATTTTTCCTGGCAAAACAATCAGATTGAACAGGGCAGGATTCGCAGGCAGGAGATTTAGGCTTGCAATGCAACGCTCCAAACTCCATAATGGCCTGGTTGTATACAGAAGGTTCTTGTCCGGCTATTAGATTTTGTGCCAACTCTATGAATTGCTTTTTCCCGGCAGGACTGTTTATTGGGGTTTCAATTCCAAAATATCTCGACAATACTCTAAACACGTTGCCATCCAGAACTGCTTTCATCTCATTCGAAGAAAACGATGAAATGGCTGCAGCGGTATAATCCCCTATTCCTTTCAAGCGAATTAGATCATCATACTTTGTAGGGAATTTCCCATCATAAACTTCCTGGATCTGCTTGGCAGTATAAAGCATGTTTCTTCCTCTTGAATAATAACCCAACCCCTGCCATAGTTTAAGTATCTGTGTTTCTGTAGCTGCAGCAAACGCAGTAACTGTTGGGTAATTTTCTAAAAATCTATTAAAATAAGGCAATCCTTGTTCTACCCTGGTTTGTTGCAATATAATTTCTGAAAGCCAGATCACATAAGCATCCGTTGTACCCCGCCATGGTAAGTCTCTTTTATGATTTAAATACCATTTTACTATTTCTGTTTGAAAAGCCATAGACGCAAAAATACGGCGTTATTAATTTGTTTTCGGCAAAACTTGCAATTCTCTGATACAATATGAAACAAATAAATCATCTTTTATTTTCCTATCTCATTAAAAAGCAATACTTTTGCAACCCCAAAACACTTATAAAGTATATAATACACTATAAATAAATAATAGAATATGACTAAGGCAGATATTATTTCAGAAATATCAACAAAAACAGGAATTGAAAAGGTAGATGTACAAGAAACCGTTGAGGCATTTTTCAAAGTGATCAAGAACAGTATGATCGGAGGAGAGAATGTATATGTTAGAGGTTTTGGTAGTTTTGTTGTAAAAAAGAGAGCGCAAAAAACTGCGAGAAATATTTCTAAAAACACTGCAATTATTATCCCAGAGCATTTTGTACCAAGTTTCAAACCAGCAAAAGTGTTTGTTGACAAAGTAAAAAACAACTCTAAAAAAGTAAGCGTAGAAGCTTAATCAACTTATGCTAAACAATATCCGTTCAAGACAAATTATCATAATTGGAGCAATAGTATTGCTTGGAGCTTTTTTGTTTACAAGGGATATTAAAGGTTTAGTTAAGCCAAAAGAGCAGACAACGAATGTTCCAGCCGCAGGGCAGATGACATCGGAAACCCCTCAGCCAATTAGTTTGGAAGAAGTTTCGGCTTCTGGTAAAACCCTGATCAGTCCAAACTTTGCCGCTGAAATTACTTCACTTGAGAGCACATATAAAGCTTCTACCGATAAGGTTACGGCCGCTAAAGTGCTTGCGCAAAAGTGGGATGATGTTGATCAAAGTGCACCAAGCGCTTTATACCTTGAGATTATAGCCAATCAAGAGAAAACATTAGCCAGCTGGTTAATTACCGGAGACCGTTTTTTAAAGGCATTTGACAACTCAAGAGACAGTATATTACAACCTGCATTATTACAAAGAGCAAATGCTGCTTATACTAATGCCGTAAGTATTGACTCAACAAGTGCTGATGCTAAGACAGGCCTGGGAATTACCATTGTTAATGGAATGGGAATGCCAATGAAAGGTATTGCGTTATTGATGGATGTGGTAAAAAAAGACCCAAAGAATTTGAAAGCGAATATGAGTTTAGGTACATTCGCAATTAAATCTGGCCAGTTTGATAAAGCCATAACCAGATTTAACAACATTATCGCCATTAAGCCTACTCCCGATGCGTACTTCTATTTAGCCACAGCTTACGAAAGCCTTGGTAAAAATGCAGATGCTATTGATGCTTATCTTAAGAGTAAAAAGCTAGCCGCCAATCCCAAATTATCTAAATTCATTGATGATAAAGTATTGGAGCTAAAGAGTAAAAATTAATAAACAGATTAAAAAAAATATTTAAAATTCAAGATTATGCCAAGCGGTAAAAAAAGAAAAAGACATAAAATGGCTACCCACAAACGCAAAAAACGTTTAAGAAAAAACAGACATAAGAAAAAATAATTTTTCTTAATGTTTTGCATAGAAAATAAGGCTACGACAAGATCTTAGCCTTATTTTTCGTTGCAATGTTTTTTTTATTTGTCCATGTGTTAATAAGGCATTTAATGCCTTAAAATCTGTAGCTTTTGGTAAAAGAATTAATTATAGATTCCTCTCCACTGGGAGTAACCATAGCTTTAGTTGAAGACAAACAACTTGTAGAACTTCATAAAGAACAGATCAACAACAATTACGCCGTTGGCGACATTTATTTAGGCCGCATCAAAAAAATCATGCCGGGTCTAAATGCTGCGTTCGTAGATGTTGGTTATGAAAAAGATGCATTTCTGCATTATTTTGATCTTGGTCCTCAAGTCCAATCTTTAATTAAGCTAACTAAAATCAAGCGTAATGGCTCTGTTAATGGCACTTTACTGGATAATTTCAAGCTAGAGGGAGACATTAACAAAGCAGGCAAAATATCGGAAGTAGTAAGCAAGAATCTTGTTTTACCTGTTCAGATAGCAAAAGAGCCAATTTCAACTAAAGGTCCTCGTTTAAGTTCAGACCTTTCAATAGCTGGCAGATATATTGTATTAGTTCCTTTCTCTAATGTAATCTCTATTTCAAAAAAGATTAAAAGCAATACCGAACGTAATCGTTTAAAAAAGATTATTGAAAGTATTAAACCTAAAAATTTTGGAGTAATTATCAGAACCGTTTCTGAAGGAAAAGGAGTTGCAGAACTTCAAAAAGACCTTTTGGATTCTGTAGCTAAATGGGAAAGCTTTATTAAAAAGCTTCCTGATGCAGAACCTTCTAAACGAGTTTGGGGAGAAATGGATCGGACATCAACATTGATCCGTGATATTTTAAGCACTGACTTTACAAATGTTTATGTAAGCGACAATAGCCTGTTTGAAGATATTCGTTCCTATGTTCACGAAATCTCTCCGGAAATGGAAAAGATCGTGAAACTGTACAAACATAAAGAACCTATTTTTGAGCATTTCGGCATTGAGAAACAAATCAAGAACTCTTTTGGTAAAACAGTAAACTTAGCTGGAGGAGCCTACCTTGTTGTTGAACAT
>NZ_JBFTIZ010000022.1:0-25611 GCF_056395165.1 Pedobacter sp. 10L46_2 | reverse complement strand
ATTCACGACCCTTCCAATCCGTTTAAAATATACACTCCCGGAAGATGCGGGTATAAATACTGATAACTTAAGAGAGATTGACAATATTGCCAGTGAAGCTATTAATGCACGGGCTACTCCGGGGCTTGTAGTATTGGTAGCTAAAGATGGGAAAGTGGTTTTCAATAAAGGTTACGGGACACACACTTATGATGACAAAAGCCCGGATAAGGTTACCGACATATTTGATCTGGCCTCTATAACCAAAATTACAGCAACTACTCCAACTGTAATGCGCCTGTTTGAAGAAAAAAAGCTTAAACTGGATACAAATATAGGAGCCTATATCCCTAAGGCCAGAACAACGCCAATGAACAACATCCAGGTAAGAGAGGTTATGCTTCATCAGGCAGGGTTCATTCCATATATTCCATTCCATGATGCCATCAAACCCACTGATCATAGTCCAGATTCTTCGGCTGCCTATCCAACAAAAGTGGCCGATGGATATTATGTAAGAAAGGATTATTTTAAAGACATAATGTGGCCTAAAATGTTAAATGCCCCAATCAGAACCAGAGGCAAATACGTATACAGTGATATTAGCATGTATGTAATGAAGGATATTGTAGAGCGCATCAGCGGAAAACCGCTAAACGAATACGTTAGCGAGAATTTCTATCAACCCCTCGGCATGCAAACAGCAGGTTTTCTACCTCGAAACAGATTCAGCAGAGAGCAAATCATCCCAACTGAGAACGACACTTATTTCAGAAAAACCTTATTAGTAGGATATGTTCATGATCAGGGGGCGGCATTAGTTGGTGGCGTGTCAGGACACGCAGGTTTATTTGCAAGTTCAAATGATATGGCTATTATGTACCAAATGCTGCTTAACAAAGGCACCTATGGAGGTCAGCAGTATTTTAAACCTGAAACAGTAGATATGTTTACTCAAAGACAATCAGCAGTTAGCAGACGTGGATTAGGATTTGATAGATGGGATCCGGATTTGACAAAGAAATACCCTTCAGAACTTGCATCCTCACAAACTTATGGACATACAGGTTACACCGGTACGTGTGTATGGGTTGATCCATCAAGAGGCCTTGTTTACATATTTCTTTCAAACAGAGTAAACCCTTCTGTAACCGATAAACTAAGCACAATGAAAATCAGAGGAAGAATTGAGGATGCAATAATTAAGGCGGTTGACAAGGGCGTAAAATAGCCAACTAACCTTCTGAATCTCAAATAAATGTATAAATCACTACACAACTTTGTACATTTAAATACCACAGCTCATATAGAGGCGTTTTTTTCGTAAATTAGGTATAACCTAAAATCATATAGTTATGAAAAAAGTATCAATTATTGCGGTTCTGCTAATGCTTATCGCAGTAGGCAGAGCCCCAGCTCAGGACGACGCCATGATGAAAGCCTGGGAGGCCTACATGACACCCGGTGATGTACATAAAATGATGGCCAAAGATGATGGCACATGGAATGCAGAGGTAAGCATGTGGATGAGCCCCGATGCCCCGCCAGCAAAAAGTACAGGCTCTTGCACAAACACCATGATCATGGGTGGACGTTATCAGCAGTCGGCCTTTAAAGGAACCATGATGGGAAAGCCTTTTGAAGGTATGGGACTTATGGGATATGATAATGCAAAAAAAACATTTGTTAGTTCCTGGGTCGATAATATGGGCACTGGAATTATGAATATGGAAGGAACATGGGATGAGGCTACAAAGTCTATTACGCTTAAAGGAAAAACTGCTGATCCAATGACAGGCAAGGACCTGGATGTTCGAGAAGTATATAAAGTAATTGACGATAAAAACCATCTGATGGAAATGTACATGACCACTGATGGCAAGGAAATGAAAACCATGCGCAGTCATGTCATCATAAACCTTGGGATGCTCAGCATCTATGCAGGATTCCAGACTTGTTAAATCCATATCAGAACGAGGATGCAAAAAGAAAGGAACCGAAAACCGCGAAGTTTTCATCAGTTCTCTTGGAGGATTTACAACCCTATGTGTTGTAGAACGAAGTTTATTGTTTGTTAACCTTTGCAGCATATCTCCTACATTTACCACAATATCAGTATGGCCAGCTTTAATAGGCAGCCATTCGTCACTGCGTGTTAACACCTCCAGACCATCTGCACTTGCCCCAATCAACAAAGTGATAAGGTTTATATCTTCATGAGCACCTGCACGAACTGCATCATCCGGTAAAGCATCCGGATCCTGAATAGGAAAATAATGAATTCCTCTTAAAATTGAATTACCATTATGAACATGCTTATCAAAATAATCTATTGGAAGCCCTAGATAAGTAGCAATTGCACGCAACAAATGCTTTCCATTCCCCTCCAGACGTTGGTAGATCTCTCTTGTAACTTCATTAAATTCCGGGATCTCTTCAAGATACTCATTATCCGGATATTGACTTTTAATAGGATCACCATCCATAACCTCCTGTCCAATTTGCCAGAATTCTTTTAAGTCAGCTGTTTTAGCTCCTTTTGCTGTTTCTTTACCGGCGCTGGTATAACCACGTTGACCAGCAAGTTCAACTCTTTCATATTTTTTCTTTTGCTCAACAGAAAGATTAAACATAGATTGTATATTCTTATACAGCTTTTCGATTAATTCCTGACTTACCCCATGATTAGTGATGGTTACAAAACCAGAATCATTAAATGCCCTGCCCAATTCGTCAGAGAATTTTTTACGCTGTTCTTCATTTCCATTGATGTATGAACCAAGGTCCAGACAAGGAATATAAGGTGTTGACATAGTGATTTATTTTTATGAGTAATAACAATCTAATTTAAGAAACAATTGTTAATAAACAGTAAAGGCACATCGGCAACACATATAACATTCTGCAAGTAAATACCTTAAGTTATTCACAAGATCAAGGACAAAATAAGATTATCAGGTAATTGTAAACTTAGAATCAAATCAAATTAATTAAAAACTATGTACCTTCCTGCTACGTAATTTTACATGAAAGATGATTTTCAAAATTGTATTCGAATTATGAGAAATATATTAATTATGGCTATAATCCTTTTGTCGGCAGGCGGTGCCAATGCGCAATCTAAAGGCCTGCAAAAAGCGACATTTGGTATGGGATGCTTTTGGTGCTCAGAAGCGCTATTTCAGCGTTTAAATGGAGTTACAAATGTTAAATCAGGTTTTGAAGGGGGTAATGTTGCTAATCCATCATACGAAGATGTATGTACCGGAGCTACTGGTCATGCTGAAGTAATTGAGGTCACTTATGATCCTGCTAAAATAAAATACGATGAACTTCTTGAAGTATTTTGGAAAAGTCATGATCCAACTACCTTAAATCGGCAGGGCGCAGATGTTGGCACTCAATATCGCTCAGTTGTCTTTTATCATAATGAAGAGCAAAAAGCGCTGGCAGAAAAATATAAAAAGGAATTGAATGATACCAAAGCCTTTGGCAAGCCAGTTGTAACAGCTATCAATAAGGCATCTACATTTTATGTAGCAGATGGATATCACCAGGATTATTTTAATAAAAATGGGAATCAACCGTACTGCCGTCTTGTAATTTTACCAAAGGTGGAAAAACTCGAAAAGATATTTAAAGCAAAGCTGAAACATTAAAAAGCTTTTTCTAATAATTGAGGAGAGTGTCCAAAATGTAAGGTCGACATGACGGCAGAATGTCGACCTTACACTGGAATATAGTAATACTATATTCCAATTTTAAGTCCAACGTTTAACCCTAATCCACCAATGTTAATATACGAGCGTAAATCATCTGAAGGTTTAGTAGGATCATAATTAGGCTGTCCTTTAACATTCATTGTAGAATTAATGGTTTTATGATAGTTAACCTCTCTATCTCCTTTTGGTTGATCCTCTAGCGTCAGTTGTTTTGACCCCGCCGGAGTGTTTGTGGCATTAACAACTACAGTTGCTGTTCCATCGTAACTTCTAAGTTCTTTATCTTTACCGCCAACCGAAATATTACGATACTCTATTTCTGAGAATAAACTTATATTATTTCCAATCTTATAATCAAATCCTAAAGCGCTTTGAAATCCTATTGTTGGTTTCGGATTGATGTGCTCTTCTCTTGCCAGAACAAGAGTTGTACGAGTACCCGGAGGAGACACCGTTCCTTGAGAAGCTGCAATCTGACCAGTCTGATCATTAACTGAAGTATTGATTTGTAAATATCCTCCAACAGGAATGATCACCCCAATTTTACTATATGGCTGGAATTTCCCTGTATTCGGAATTCGGAAAACTAATGCTGGTGTTACGTCAAATGCTTTTACTTTACCCACAGCATGCAGACTTAACACATTTGTTCCGTTATTTATTACCGTTTGCCTCAGCATATCCTGCTCTTCACTCTTAAAATAATTAACTCCCACTTCCAGACCAATAATTTTATTAAACTGATAACCGCCAACCAGACCTGCCCTAAAACCTTGTCCAAAAGACCCTGTCAATGCTGTTTCTGAGGTTGTTGTCGTTGCACTTGCACCAGTTCCGGTAACGGTTGTTGTTTTGTCTCTTGCTAATTGCCCGTTTATTGCTGGAAACTCAACAGGAGTAACTTTCATAAAGTAACTACCCGTCGGTTTAATGTAAAAGCCTTTTTCTTGTGCTAATGAAGACAGAGAGGCAGTGGCTAGTAATACTGCTGATAGAAGTAACTTTTTCATAGTAGATTAAATTTGGTATATGCATTCACTTTTATCTATGCATGCATAGTAATTAACGTATGAAACCAGAAAAAAGTTTGTTATCATTTTAAAGTCATAAGCTTCAGTATTTTTTTTTGTTTTGACTAACGTAACTACATTTGCTAACACTGTTATTTTTAAAGCTCATGTTAGAGTTAAAAATAAGTGCTAAACGATAAAAAAATAAACTAAGATTTTCAATATGAGCTCAATAGAAGCCTTAAACTGGCGATATGCCACAAAAAAAATGAATGGTGAAAAAGTTTCACAAGATAAAGTTGATCAGATTCTTACAGCCGCACATTTAGCTCCAACATCGTCAGGCTTACAACCATTTAAAATTATTGTAGTTACCAACCCTGAACTAAAAGAAAAAATTAAGGCCGTAGCTTACGGACAATCTCAGATTACTGATTGTTCTCACTTATTAATCTTTGCTGCCTGGGACAATTACACCGAAGAACGTATCAAAGCGGTTTTTAACCATACCAATAATGAGCGCGGATTACCTGAGTCAGCAACTGCTGACTATGTAAATAAACTGATAGGTATCTATACCTCAAGAACCGAAGAAGAAAACTTTAACCATGCAGCCAAACAATCATACATTGGCTTTGGAGTTGCTTTAACCGAAGCTGCTTTTCTAAAAGTTGACGCTACTCCAATGGAAGGCTTTGACCCTGCAGAACTTGATGAATTATTAGGTTTAAGAGAACGGGGATTACGTAGTACGACCTTACTTCCATTAGGATATAGAGATGCCGGTGGCGATTGGTTAGTAAACCTTAAAAAGGTTCGTACCCCCTTACAAGATTTTGTAATTGAATTCAAATAACATAGTTAAGTTGCGGAATTAGATTCAGCGTAACAAAAAAATTAAGGAGATCCTGAAACCATATTCAGGGTCTTTTTTTTGTCTTAATACCCAGTATTAAATAGCAATGATATGTCAAAATATGTTAAAGATGCACTGTAACTAACCTATTCAATTCATAAATGAATATATTAGCATGATTAACAGCATACCATTTTGATGAGATTCGTAAAATTTGTAATTGCCCTAATATTATTTTCAACTGCACTGCAGCTTTCTTCATATGCACAGCAAGACAGTATTGTTTTAGATAACATCATGAATAAATCTAAAAAACTTGCGGAAGAACGTCCGACAGAAAGGGTTTATGTTCATTTTGATAAACCTTATTATAGCGTAGCTGATACCATATGGTTTAAAACGTATTTAACAATGGAACAAAATCTTCCTTCCATACTAAGTAAAATCGTTTATGTTGATGTAATAAACAGTAGGGATTCTTTAGTTCAAACCATAAAACTACCCGTTGTAAAAGGAGTGGCCGCTGGGAATATACCTCTCACCCCTGGTACTTATAAACAAGGAAACTATTATATAAAAGCATATACTTTATGGATGCTAAACTTTGGAGAAGACTTTTTCTTTAGCAAAACCATCCCTGTAGGTGAGGCAATTGATAAACAATTGATTACTCATTTTAGCTATAAAACTACTCAGACGGATAAAAACCAAAACATTGAAGCAATAGTCCAATTCAAAAACAGTGAGAACATTGCTCAGGCAAATAAAACAGTAAACTGGAAGGTAACTTCTAATTTTGATGTGGTTAGTAAAGGCAAAGGCACAACCGACCAGAATGGGATTTTAAGGATAAAGATTGATTCCCGTAAAGAACCTATTACAAGTGGCGAACTTATAACCGACATGACTTTAAGCGAAACGAATATAGTTACTTCGAACTTTAAGCTTAAACCAGCTAAAAGTGACAACGATGTTCAATTTTTCCCGGAAGGTGGAGATTTAATTAACGGCGTAGCCACAAGAATTGCTTTTAAGGCCATCAACGGATCTGGACTTGGTGTTGAATTAAAGGGTACAATTACCGACAATGGAGGCAATACGCTTACCAACTTTACTTCAAGCCATTTAGGTATGGGCTCCTTTTATCTGAATCCAGAGAATAATAAAGTCTATACAGCAAATGTTACGTTTAAAGACGGTACCACCAAGAGCATTGAATTGCCAAAGCCAGTTGCTTCGGGCATTACACTTCAGGTAAGCAATACAGATCCATTAGCTTTAGGCATCAAAATATTTGCCAACGAAACATATTTTGAAGCGAACAAAGGAAAAATGGTATTTATT
This sequence comes from Pedobacter sp. 10L46_2, assembly GCF_056395165.1. Classification (NCBI taxonomy): domain Bacteria; kingdom Pseudomonadati; phylum Bacteroidota; class Sphingobacteriia; order Sphingobacteriales; family Sphingobacteriaceae; genus Pedobacter; species Pedobacter sp. 10L46_2. The sequence goes on along the minus strand of NZ_JBFTIZ010000022.1, from coordinate 18,700 downwards.
GTAGGATCCAATGGTGGAATTGTTTACTACGCAGCAAAAACCAAGTTAAATAGCCTRGTTACAAATGCCAAAATTCCGAAAGACAAATTCCCGGCAGGCATTACTCAAATTACGCTTTTCTCTGAAGCAGGTGATCCAGTTAGTGAGAGATTAGCATTCAATTATCCAAAAAGTACCATAAGCGTATCCTTAAAAACTGATTTAGCAGCCTATAAACCCAGACAAAAGGTAAAAATGACCGTAACAGCAAAGAACGGCGCAGTACCTATTGAAGGAAATTATTCTATTTCTGTTACCGATGACCAAAAAGTTCCTGTTAATGAAGATAATGAAATAACTATTTTAAGCTCACTGTTATTAACCTCTGATTTAAAAGGCTACATTGAAAAACCAAACTATTATTTCAATAAGCCGGATGAGAAAAAGATAAGTGATCTGGATGTACTTATGCTTACGCAAGGTTATCGCCGTTTTAATTTTAAAGATATCATGACCGCGCCGTTCCCACCGCTTACCTTATTGCCTGAACAGGATATGAGAATCACAGGTACATTAAGAGATCGTACGGGTATGCCTGTTAGAAAAGGTGCATTAAGACTAACTGTCACAGGAAGTAAATATTCTGCAGAGGCATTAACCAATAACACAGGTGTATTTGCGTTCCCTAACCTTAACATCCCAGATTCATCAGAAGTAGTAATAAATGCAAAATATAACGCCAATGGCTCAAGCTTAATGATATTGCTTGATGGACAAATGGCCCCTCCTGTTTCCAAAAACCCTAAACAGATTGATGAGGTTGTTAATATAGACAGCGCGTTAGCGCCCTATTTAAATAACAGTAAAAAGCAGTATAGCTACCTCCGCACACTTAAAGAGGTAAAAATTGAGGGTGCTAAGGCCAAAAGGCCAAGCCATGCAGATTATCCATCTTTATCCGGGTTGAGCAATATTACAGGAACAACAATAGATGGTGATCGTTTTCAAGGATGTAACACATTCGCACTATGTTTGCAAACACAGGCAATGGGCCTAACATTTTTTGAGAACAATTTCTATGTAACCAGAGATTATAATCAAGGTAACAAAACACCGGTTCAAATTTTTATTAATGGTACACCTAGCGATTATTTTGCGTTAACTGCTGTTCAATCTTCTGAAGTTGAGTCTGTAGAGATATTTCCAAGGGATGAATTAGGAACAGTAAACAGACTTTATGGCACCAATGGAGTATTAGTCGTGAATATGAAAAAAGCTCCTAAAGGCACAAAAATGAGTTTAGCTGAATTTAAAAAACTTATGCCCGAAGCTAACCTGTTAAAGTTTAGCCCTAAAGGATTTAGTACACAAAGAGAATTCTATTCACCTAAATATGTAAATGCAGCCAGCACCTATAATTTTAATGATTTGCGCAGTACAATTTACTGGAACCCTAAAGTAGTTACAGATACAACAGGGGTATTATCGCTAGATTATTATAATGGTGATGGAAACGGAACCTATAGAGCTGTAATTGAAGGGGTAGACAAAGATGGAAATATATCCCGCTCCGTCTACCGCTATACGGTTAAGTAATTAGGATTATTCCCCGCTGTTTTCTGTCTCTTCGTGTTCGCATTTGATACCGGCGTCGGTCATTTTCCAAACGGTGAACTCACTGTTTGAATCATGATCACAATCCCAATAGCCATAACCATCCAGATAACGGCTAAAGTTTTTGCTTATGTTTAACCTGGTTCCAACAGGAACTTTTAATGTAAGCTCAACCTCTTGTCCGCGCCAATTACCTGCTTTAACAAATTGCAACATTGGGCTAAAGGTTAGCAAAGAATCATGTTGCAGGAAATCGTAGTGGATATTCTGCGCATTTTTTAATGCCATTTCAAAGGTTTTACCCCTCGCTTTATAATATTGGCTTAATGAGGGCTTTCCATTTTCACTTTTCTCAATATTTAACCTGATGTTTCTTGGCGCATCAAAGTTATGATCAAGATCAGTCAAAATTCTGCGTCCATTATAATTTCCTGGATCTATGCTGTAACGTAAGCTGTCTTCTTTTGTAAAGAATCTTGTTCTATCAATATTTAATGTATACGTCTGAAATGGTTTTACTTCACTCACTTGTGTAAATTCAGCACCTTCTTTAAACTCAGACCCAATTTTAACTACATAAAATGAAGTTACTGCTACTCCTGCAAGCCAGATTATCAATAGTCCAAATGAAAGTGACTTATTAACTGGTCTGCTGTTAAAAGCTACCCTAATAGAAAAAAGAACCAGCGCTAAAACCGGAATCATAAAAACCAAAAAGGCTGCAATAGCCGATGCAGTTATATACTCATGATTTATAATGTTGAGCGGGAACATCTGATAAACATTTGAATCCCACATACCTAATAAAGCTGCCAGGGCTACAATAAGGAATAAGATAATTAATGATCCAAAAGCAATAATACCAGCAGCAATAATTTTGAATATAACCTTACCGGTTCCATTAATAAAATTACCCAAAACATCAAGAAACTCAGCTATAAAGCCTCTGGACTGATGCACCAAAGGCTGCAGATAACTATTAGCAAATCCTTTTAAGTTTGCCTCCTCGCCCCTCATTGTCATTTTCTCAGCCTTAGTAACAGCCCTCGGTATCATAATCCACAATACAACGTAAGCTAATATTCCAGATCCACCCAGAAAAATTGTAGCAATAGCGATAAGTCTAACCAAGCGTGATTCTACATCAAGGTAGTGGCTCAAGCCAGAACATACACCAGCAATCATTGCCTGATCAGTATCTCGGTAAAGTTTTTTCACACTAAAATGAGGAGGGCTAGCGTACTCTTGAGTTTCCTCTTCTTCTTCTTCCGACGATTCAAAATCTTTAACTGAACCCATCTGGGCAGTAACTATCTGAACGTCCTGAATATTAATCACCTGCCTTTGCTGATTGGTCAATATTTCTGCAAACATCTCTGCAATTCTATTTTCTATATCAGTTACAATTTCAAAATCATCTGCATTCTTCGCGAAATGCTGTTTTACTTCATTTAAGTAAACTGTAAGCATTTCATAGGCGTCCTCTTCTATATGAATGATGGAGTTGCCAATATTTATGTTGAGTGTCTTCTTCATTACTTATTAATATTTATTTGGTCGTTGGTATCATTATCTGCAACTTTCTTTGAAGTATTTATTGCGTACGACAGTTCCTGCCACGTAGCGTCGAGTTGGCTAAGTATAGATTTGCCTTTTTCTGTAAGCAAATAGTATTTTCTGGGTGGACCAGAGGTAGATTCTACCCAATTATAGCTCAACAAGCCATTATTTTTTAAGCGGGTCAGCAAAGGGTACAATGTCCCCTCAACAACAAGCAATCTTGCTGATTTCAACTCAGCTATAATATCCGAGGCGTAAATTTCACCTCTGGATATGATAAGAAGCACACAGTATTCCAGTATGCCCTTTCGCATTTGCGTTTGCGTATTTTCTGCTATCATAATACAAAGTTATATGTTTTATATAGTAATATGCAATACATAGTACTATATAAAAACAAATTTAAGGTACATCTTTCTGATTTACAGATAAATAATTTTAAAACGAAGAGTAGAATATAACTGAAAACGGAAAATATGAGTAGAGATATCAACCAAAAATCAAAGTTATTAACATTTTATCCTCTAAGCGCTAATTTGGCTCACAGTTTGCAATAATCAATACATCTACTTGAAAACCATCTATCTATGTTAACAAAAACTTTTTCCTTATTTAATATATTCGCCAGGCGAAAAGAGGAGGCACCCCCTAAAGAATTGACCAGAAAACAATGGATAGATGCAGATCGGATTGTAATGATCGTTCTATTTCTAAGTGTTATTATTGGCGCAATTATTTTTTCTTAATTTACAACAACAGCGTATCTATTCTGTGAGCCTGTACCCTATCCTGATATTCGGACCAGGTATAAATGGTAAAATGACCATCCTGAGAAGCAACTAATGCTGTAGCATCTCTTTGATCATGAACAAATTGAGCAGCTGAAAGATGCCTTGTTCCGCCTACCTTAGAAGGATGGATTACTACGGCATCACCACCGGTTATCGGTTCTGAAAAAGAAATCTCATCAACATTATCCTTTCCTTTTGCCCGTCCTATTTTGGCTCCAAAAGCCAGCAGTTCATATTGATTGCTGATAACAGTTGCTCCATCCACGGCAGTTAAACCCGCAAGATGTTCTACTTCTCTTTTCAATGCAGTTTGCCAGAAAATCTGACTAGCCTCTTTACGATCTTGTTGCAACAACTTGGATAGACCTGTAAAAGACGGCTGCACATAATATTGAATAGGTTTGATAATGGATTGCAACCAATTACTGGTTTCACCTGGCACTACCAGCAAAGTCCCCCCTCTTCCATGTGCCCTCATAGAAACAGCAAGCTGGATTAGTACATTAACAGAATCATTCCAATAAGAAGGGGCGGTAAGATCCAGCAATGATAAAAGCATTGGCGGGCAATCCGGTACACTTGTACTTTGTCCGTCAACCATTTTGACCTGGTCACCCTTAAGAACTGCAATGTTTGTAAATTTTCCAAACCCATAAATCCTTCTATGCTTAATTACAAGCAATGCAGGTTCAGAAACATCAAGTACAAAACAAAAATTAGGAATACTAACGGTAGTTCCCCAAATATAAAGTGCCCCATCCTCTTCCCAAACGCCAAGATGTATCCCCGCACGCTCTATGCCCGGTGCCAGCTTAGTTAAGGTGCCCGGATTTAAAGGCAATCTATTTTTAAATAATAATGGGTTGCCCGCTTGCTGCGGAGGTAAAAATGCCAATGATATTTTTGGAGAATGTCCTTCTTCTTTACGTAAACTTGCCCAAAAAGTCGCATCAATTATAGCTTCAACTATATCTGCTGTAGGTAAAGGTGCGAGATCGTCCTCTCCACTATCTCTGGCAGCAGCAAGATGTGCGGCAAAAATAGCCTCAACTTTAGGGGCAATAATCCGTGCTGCCTGATAGGTAGATTGATAGATCATGCCATAAAGTTAAGGTATTCGATTTATTTAATTGTATATCTAATGCCAAAAAATCCCCGTATTCCTTGATTCGGGCCGTAAACATAACTTGGATCAAAAGTAAGCCCATATGGGTTTTCAGCAGTAACCATTACCTGGCCGTTTTTGTCGAGTTCCACATGTTTATCAAAGGGATCATTAGCTCTCGCAATTATGAAAGGATTGCCTTTGTTTGGAGTCCAGTTTAATAGATTTTTTATTCCACCATATAGTTCAAATCTATTGAATCCACTAAATGTGAATTGAATATTTTGTATGCTCCAGACTGGTGAAAATTCTTTCCTTGGATCAAGATCACTTAGCAATGGTAAACGCATAGGGCTGTAAACATTTCCTGTGTAGTCAATAGCAAGATTAAATGGTTTGATTTTGTATGAAATGGCCCAGTTTCCTGAAAATTTTTCTGTAAGAATTTGCTGCTTCTTAATTCCATGTTCAAAACTGGCAACATCCTGATAAGTTGCCCCAACTATAACCTTCAGTCCGTTGTTAAAAGCCACATCAACATTAGCACTTAATCCTTTACTTACGGCATAACCATCTAAATTATCATAAATAATCTTATTAGGATCTGTATCAAAATCGCCTATGATCCTGTTGTTAAAATAAGTATAAAATGCTGAGCCTTCAATACCTAAAAAAGTCCCGTTATCTGTATATATTTTCTTTAAATAATTAAGATTTACATTATATGTCTTTTCAGGTTTAAGCTCATTCGGTATCTCTACAGTTCTGGCGCCTGTTAAGGCAGCATGATCTTCAGTAAAGATGTTTACCACTCTAAAGCCGGTCCCTGCATTTAATCTAAGAATATTATTATCATCTATGCTCCATTTATAAGCAACTCTGGGCGTAAAAATATTTCCATTAACAGAATTATAGTCATACCTAAATCCTGCAAGAAATTTATGCTTTGCGCTTAGTGTTATTTCATCCTGAATAAAAATTCCCGGGAGCCAGGTATTTTTTGCAATCTCCTGGTTAAGGCCAGTGGTTGCCGCAGTATTATCATCATAAAAAGTATACCTTAAAGCTGTCCCAAGCAAAAGATCATGATTGTGAATCTTCTTATCCCAGGTAAGTTGGGCAAACCCTATTTTCTGTTCGGCAATATAAGATGTTGTTCCATACCTGCTATCCTGATTATGTTCATTATACGAAAAAGCCAGAAATATCTTCTCTTTTACCGGCAACTGATAATTTCCAATTAATTCCCAGCGTTTGGTATAAATGCTTTCACCATAAACCTGATCTCCTCCCCTAAATGACTTGTTCCATTGCATTTCTCCTCCCCATCTGTCCTCATACATATACCTTGCGCCAAGCGTAAATATTCGTTTGTTTTTCCTTTCAAAACTCCATTTCTGGAATACAGAGATACGATCCTGAAGCGTCACATCTGTGAAGTTATCATGATTGTGATCTACCGGATTGCCATATTTAAAATAATTCACCCCTGTTAATGCGATGGCCTTTTTCCCGAGGTTGAATTTAAATCCAAGATCAGCATTGTATTCCTGATAATCGGTGGCAAAAAAATCTGCAGAGAGCAGCGGTGCATTTTCAGGCTTTTTAGTAATGATATTGATTAAGCCTCCAACTGCCTCGCTACCATATAAAGACGATGCAGGTCCTTTAACAATTTCAATCTGTTCTACCAGTGAATTCGGAATTCCTGAAAGTCCATAAACAGTCGAAAGGCTACTTACTATTGGCATTCCATCAATTAAGATCATGGTATAAGGTCCTTCAAGACCATTAATATGAATATCACCGGTATTACAAATATTGCAGTTTAGCTGTGGCCTTACTCCATTTACGTTCTGGAGCGCCTCAAAAATACTAGGTGTAGGATTCTTTTTAAAGTACCCTGGCGTATAGACTTCTACCGGAACCGGACTCTCCAATCTCTTTACTTCCTTTAAAGTTCCCGTAACTACAACCTCATCTAAATCATTTTGAAGGTTGCTGAGATCAAAATTTAAAACTGATGACTCATCATTCCTTAATGTAATGGTTTTAACCATTTTCCTAAACCCTATTGCCGATGCCTGAATCCTATAAGTGCCCGATTTAACTTTACTAAGTGTATAATTCCCCATACTATCAGTTTGAGTGATTAGTTGAGTCCCCTCTATCTTAATATTTACGAGAGCTAAGGGTAGCGCTTCAGAAATAATTTTACCACTAATGCTTCCGGTTTGGCCCATGGCATTAATAACAAACAACATAGAAAGAATTGAAAGTAAAGTTTTGCTAAACATATTTTTATATTAATCTAATAGTTAAATAATTTCAACAAAACTAATAAAGTTAGATTAGTCTAACAAATATAATTTGACATTTATTATTTTTATTTCCTTTATAAAGCGATAAGTTTGTACTATGCTATCTTATACAGAAGAAAACTATTTAAAAGCTTTATTAAAACTGAGCTTTCAGAACGAAGAAAGGCCCGAGGCAGGCACCAATGAAATGGCAGCTTATTTAGGTGTTAAACCTGCTACTGCCACAGATATGTTAAAAAAGCTGAAAGAGAAAAATCTGGTTACTTACAAAAAGTATGGCAAAATATTACTTACAGATATCGGCAGAAAAAACGGCATCGCCATTTTAAGAAAGCACAGACTCTGGGAAACATTTTTATATGAGAAACTGGATTTTAGCTGGGATGAGGTCCATGAAGTTGCTGAGCAACTGGAACATATACAATCAGCTAAATTGGTAGATAAGCTGGAAGAGTTTCTTAACTTCCCGGAATTTGATCCACATGGCGACCCAATTCCAAAAGCAAACGGGGACATGCCCGCCATTGCAAAAACGTTATTATCAGAGTTAAATGCTGGCCAAAACTGCAAAGTGGCAGCTGTTAAAGATACTTCTACTCTATTTCTTCAATATTTGGAGAAATTGAAGATAACCATTGGTACCAGGATAAAAGTACTTGAAGTGATTGCTTTTGATGGGTCATTGAATATTCAGATTGAAAACGAAGAGCCCAGAAGCGTATCTATGAAATTTGCAGAAAGTTTATTTATTAACCAACTTCCATAACACCCATTATATGTCAACCGAAATAAAATGTCCTAATTGCGCGCATACTTTTCCCATTGAAGAGGTGATGGCTGAGGAATATAAAAAAGACCTCAGAGAGAAGATGGTTACCTTTACCAAACAAAAGGAAGATGAATTTGCTAAAAAGCAAAATGAATTTCAAGCGTTGCAAAAACAGCAGGAACTTGCTTTTGAGCAGCAGCAAAAAAAACAAGCGGCAGCTTATGAGCAAAAATTAAGCGAAGAAAAAAAGCAGCTACAAACCGTGCTCGAAGAAAGCTTGCGCAAAAGTATAGCAACAGATTTCGAAAACAAGCTGCAAATACTTGATAATGCCAACAAAGAGAACGAAGAAAAATTAAAATCTGCCCGCGCTAAAGAGCTTGATTTCCTGAAAAAGGAACAGGCAATGAAGCAAAAGGAAGAAGAAATGGAGCTTCAGCTACAGCGTAAACTACAAGAGCAGCGCGCTGATATGACGGAACAGATCAGAAAGCAAGAGGCCGAAAAAAACAGCATAAAAGAGACCGAACATCAACTGAGGGTAAAAGAACTGGAGAAACAGCTCGACGATCAGAAAAAACTGGCAGAAGAGATGAAGCGTAAAGCAGAACAAGGATCTATGCAGTTACAAGGCGAAGTACAAGAACTAATTTTAGAAGAATTACTTAGAAATGCATTCCCTTTTGATCTGGTATCTGAAGTAGGTAAAGGAGTAAGAGGAGCCGACTGCGTTCATCATGTCAGAAATCAATTTGGGCAGGAATGCGGTAAAATTATCTATGAAAGTAAGCGCACTAAAGATTTCTCGATGGAATGGATTGAGAAATTAAAGAAAGACATGCGCAGTATGGGAGTTGATGTTGCAGTTATAGTTACCCAAACCTATCCAAAAGGAATGGACTGTTTCGGCGAAAAAGATGGTGTTTGGATCTGTTCGTTTGATGAAGTTAAAGCCGTTTCCTATATCCTTAGAGATGGAATTGTGAAGCTGTTCAGCGCTTCAAAATCTCAAGAAAACCGTGGAGATAAAATGCATATGCTGTATGATTATTTAACCAGCAATGAGTTCTCTGAGCAATGGAAAGCCATTAGAGAAGGTTTCATGAGCATGAAATTATCTATCCAAAGAGAACGCGATGCTATGGAAAAACTATGGAAAGCCAGAGAAAAGCAACTAGAAAAAGTACTGCTAAATGCAGCACACATCAGAGGTTCAATTGAGGGCATTGCCGGAACAGATAGTATACAGCTAAGCCTTACTGATGACGAGGACGACCCTTTATTGTTAGAATAAATCTGGCTTATGATATACGCAAAAAAGAAAGTACAACAGACTGCTCATTTGGCCGCCCAAACGGCCAAAATTATTGCAAATGTAAAAGAGCTTCAGGAAAAGAATCTAATAAGGATTGAAGGAAACGAGGTATATGTATATCCTGAAATCCTTAAGGATAAACCAACAGCATTAAATTGGATTAAATGCCTTCATCTGTATTGTATGCTAAAAAAGCGTTTTAAAGAAAGTGATTCACTTTTCTTTAAAGATTATACCACTGGAGAACAAATTGGCGCTTACAAAAACAAGAAGGCGAGCGTCACTATTTTCACTTAAATCCAGTTACAACCATCTGCTTTTGCGCCAGTTTTCTTGTTTCTCAAAATCCATAAACGTCCAGGCCACAAACCGACTGATCTTTTGTCCTTGCGCCATTTCTATTGTTCTAACTTCAAATGCGTTAAAATTCTGAATCGCTTTATAAATAAAAGGAAGGTTACCGCTCTTTGAAACTAAGGTCGAGAACCATAAACATTGATTTGCAAAAGAAGCACTCTCCTCTATCATTTTTCTAATAAATCCGACTTCCCCTCCTTCATACCAAAGCTCTGTATTTTGTCCCCCAAAATTCAGTGTTACCTCTTTGCCTTTTTGCTTACCCAAATTTTGCAATTTCCGTCTTGTGCCAGATTGAGCCTCTTCGGCAGAAGAATGAAAAGGTGGATTACACATGGTGAAATCAAACAGATCCTCTGGCTTGATAACCCCTTTAAAAATATGATGTTTATTGCTCTGTGGCCTGCAAGTTATAGCATTTGTCAGTTCCGGATTTGATGCAATAATTGCTTTAGCCGCTTTTATGGCTCCGGAATCTATTTCGCTCCCCACAAAGCTCCAACCATAGTCCTGATGACCAATAATCGGATAAACACAATTAGCACCCAATCCAATATCTAACCCTCGAACTGATTTTCGCGTTGGTATTATCCCATCATTAACAGAAGCGAGCAAATCTGCCAGATAATGCACATAATCTGCCCTACCCGGTATAGGTGGACAAAGATATCCGGCCGGAATATCCCAATACGAAATACTATAGAAATGCTTAAGAAGTGCTTTATTAAGACTTTTAACAGCCTCAGGATCAGAAAAACATATAGATTCGTCTCCATATGAATTAACTGCAACATAGTTTTTCAATTCCGGATAGCTTTTAATCAACTCGGGAAAATCGTACCTGAAGCGATGTTTATTTCGTGGATGGAGGGGTGTTTTTTCTGCTGACATTCGTATAAAAATTATCCAAAGTTAAGCGTTCTGAGTAAACAATTGGATATATTAGAAAGCATGACGTACTTTGCATGTATAATTTTTCAATTTTGAAGGTACTATGCTAAAGTTTATCAAGGGATTTGGGTATGCGTTTTCGGGTATTGGTTATGCCTTTAAAACACAGCTTAATTTTAAATTTCATATTGCGGCCCTCCTTGTAACGGCCATTGCCGGGTGGTATTTTGCATTATCTATAAATGAATGGCTTTGGATAATTGCCGCTGCCGCTATTGTTTTAATAACAGAATTGTTGAATACCGCTATAGAAGTACTTGTTGATTTGGTTTCGCCAAACTTTAATCCCAAAGCAAAGATCATTAAAGATGCAGCTGCCGGGGGTGTATTGATTGCAGCTATTGGTGCAGCTATAATTGGCTTGATCATCTTTATTCCTAAAATTTTTTAGGTCATGTTGCATAAAACCAGGGGGATTGTTTTAAAAACTACACTCTATAGTGAAAGCAGTGTAGTTGTACAAATCTTTACCGAAAAGTTTGGCATCCAATCGTACATGATCAATGGCGTTAAAAAACCCAGGGCAAAGATCAGAATGAATATGCTCCAGCCATTGCATCTTGTAGATATGGTGGTTTATCATAAAACCAATATTAGTATACAGCGTGTTTCTGAGCTCAGGCCATCTCCTGTTTTTAGTAGTATTCCTTATGATATCATAAAAAGTACAATGGCAATCTTCCTAAATGAAGTATTGTATAAGAGCATAAGACAGCAAATGGCAGATGAGCATCTATTTGATTTTATATTTAGTGCTATTTGCTGGCTCGATGAAAACAGCGAAACAAACGTAAATTTCCACCTTGCATTTTTGCTTAAACTATCAAGGTATTTGGGATTTGCGCCCAGTATGCAAACTAAAAGCGACCAGAGTTATTTTGATTTACAGGAAGGAGAATTTAAGTCGATGCTCCCTGTACACCCCCACTATTTGGAAAAATCTGATGCAATTCTCTTTATTTCCCTGTTTACTTCACCTTTTGAAAAAATAAATCAAATAAAATTAGAAAATAAAACAAGAAGATTCATTTTAGATAAAATATTGATTTACTACACTTTACACACAGCATCTTTTGGAGATATTCGTTCGCATCAAGTTTTAGAGGATGTGCTCTCTTAAAATATTACAAAAGTTTTGGAGTTTTAAATTAGAGGTGTATATTTGCACTCCCTAACAATTAGGGATTAATACAGCTTACTCAGCTGGCCTTTTAGCAAAAGAGTAGAACCAAAGGGGAGATTAGCTCAGCTGGTTCAGAGCACCTGCCTTACAAGCAGGGGGTCACTGGTTCGAACCCAGTATCTCCCACCATAATGGACAACCTCGATAATTCCGGAGTTGTCCTTTTTTTTGGCTGTTTTAAAACTTTTGTGATATCGGCAATAAGCTTCTTTAGCGTTGCAAGGGTCAGCCGCTTTCTCCGAAATAACAATTGCTCCTTCTTTATTTGAAATTAAATTACGACATTTAATAGTCTGCATCAACCACCCTAAAATTATACTTGAAGGCAGGCAATTCGGAACAATAAACCAAACACAGATTTCGCTTCGTAATTATCGCTCTTCATGAAATTAATACCCTTCTTATGTGCTTTCTTAATCACGGCGAGCTCCTTTGCTCAAAAAACCACTAGCTTCCTGCTTAAAGGAAATGTAAAGAATTTGGATGACACCTTTTTTGAATTGGCCACTACAGGGTATTTTAACAATACTGTGAATGCTGTATTAGTAGATAAAAAAGGTAATTTTTCTAAACACATTTACATAGACGGTATTCAGGACTTTTATCTGTATCTGAATAATGATGCCATCACTGCTTTTGCTGTGCCTGGTGACACCATAGAAGTGAATTGGGATCAAAAGAATTTTAAAAACACCTTCAAAATCAATAGTCCATCGCCAGAGCGCGCTCAGGATTTGTCTATCATGATGGCGATTTATAACAAGAGAAGACAACCCTTTCTTGATTTGAATAGGAAACTGTATGAAGAAAAAGAGCTTGCAGATTCTTCTAAATACAGGTTAATTAATGACTCGTACAATGCAGAGTTAAACATCATATTTAGTGCTCCCCATACCAAATACAGCATCACTAAGACTTTTTATGATGCATACTTTAAACATGTGGGATTATTGAGGGGATTACGTGGCAACTTGTTAAATATCTATAAACTCAAAACAGACGACCGCTACTCCAGTCCTGAGTATGCTAAATTTGATCATACCTACTTATCAGAAGAAATTTTCATACAATCTGCACCTTACCGCGATTTTCTTTTTGATCAGGTCCGATTTCACCAACCTTTTAAATATTATACAGCAATAAATGGCTCAGGCTATGCTGCTTTCAATCCAGCAAAAAAAGACTATCAGTCGGGACAGGCTTTTTTAAATATCATTCCTATTAGAGACTGGTTTTCGGCAAAAGCGATCATGTTTGGTTTTGAGCACTATGATTTTAAAGATGTCAAGTCAGTTTATGATGACTACCTGGCACACGGGAGTACGCCAGCTTACCTTGATACGGTCAAAACATTTTATGACAATGCCAGAAAGTTAGCGCCCGGGCAGCCTGCGCCCGCATTTAACCTGAAAGATATGAAGGGTAACTCCGTTTCGTTAAGTGATTTTAAGGGCAAATTAGTTTACATTGATTTCTGGGGGGTATACTGTGGCCCTTGTATTGGTGATATCAAAGAAAACGGGACAAAGATGCATGAGAAATATAAAGACAAAGATGTTGTATTCTTAAACATCTGTGTGGATGAAAAAGGAAGTACCTGGACAGATAAGGTAAAGGAATTAAAACTTGATGGAGTGAACCTTGTTGCTGAGGGCTGGACCACCAATCAGGTGTGCAAGGATTACAATATCAATGCTATTCCGCATTATGTGTTAATTGATAAAGAAGGCAAAATAATCAATAATAACGCCCCGGGATTATACCAACTAGCAGGAGATGGAGCAAATGATCTGGATAAAGCTTTAAAWGTTGAAAAGAGCAAATAGTCTCAATTTAGTTCGCAAAGTACCCTCATAATAATTAAGGAGAACTCAACATACAAGCAACATATCCAGTCTTTAGATTATTTTTTTACTAGTCTTTCCCCATATTTTTTCAGGATCTTCAATATATCTGTCCTGTCTTTCAGGTAAATATTGGTCAAGAAAACAATACCAATATGATCGTTAAACAAAATATTGGTGGTAACTCCCGGATCGTCCCCGTCATGACCGATATATCCGTCGTTGTAAATATTCCAAAACACTCCTTTATTACGTGTTTGAAGGTTCATATTAGCAGGTACGGTAGCTGCCGTAAAGACAGGCTTAAACATGGTTTTAACAGACTCGTTTGCAAGTATTTTCGAATTACCATTTAGGCCACGGATCATTTCCAGGACGTATTTACTTAGGTCCAGTGCTGAAGTTCTGAGCCCCCCATCTGGATAGGTTGTTAATGTATAATATGGAAAAGCCATTTGTTTGGTGAAATAAGGAACCGAATGTTGTTTTAAATTCCTTCTAGTTAAATACCAGTCAGAATGATGCATTTTGAGAGGTCCAAAAACATATTTTTCCGTAAACGCAGGAAATGACATGCCTGACTTGACCTCAATAAGATAAGCCGCCAATGCGGACCCGACATTGCTATAACTTGCACGTTTTCCCGGTTCGCTGTCATAAAAATTTTTAGCGCTGTATAATTTTCCCGTCGGACTTAAGTAAGACTTTAAGAAAGTTTGTAGCGTTGTATCCGCGAGGTCCGACGTATATCCATGCGCTTTCATGAACTGACCTAGTATTGGATCTAAATCAGACGATTTCCTGAAACGGTAGGTCCTGTTAAACATATCCTCATTATCGATAATTCCAGAAGTGTGGGTAGTGAGGTCCTTAACTCTTATTAACTGATCCGGGCGATAAGGGTTTACCACTTTAAAAGGTAGTATCTCGTTGATATCTGTCTCCAACGTAAAATAGTTTAACTCAATCGCTTTCATTAGCGCAACCGCAACAACTGTTTTACTTACCGAGCCTATATTCTGGATGGTTTTTGGCGTAAATGTTTTTTGATTCTTAATGTCGGCGTATCCAAATCCTTTCTGATATATTGGCCCTTTATTGTTTAGAATGACCACTGCAAAACCCGGCAGATCCTTTTTATGCAGGTATTCATCAAGATGATACGTCAGCGAGTCAACAGTAGTTTGTGCAATCACAACGCCTGGAAATAATACCATAAGGAGAGGAAGAATTTTAAGAAATCTCATTGTTCTATTATTTGTTTTACACCAATTAATAGTGCAAAACTGGATAATATGTATGTGCCAATCGCCCGTCTAAGCTAAGACGCACGTGTTGAGGTACGTTGAAATTCGGAAGGAGAGATACCTGTGTTCTCTTTAAAAGCCTTGTTAAAGGTTGTTTTTGAATTAAAACCGGATTCAAGAGCTATCCCAAGAATATTGTAATGAGAATATCTCGGCTCAAGTAACATTTTTTTGCTTTCATTTACTCGATACCTATTAATGAAGGAGTAGAAGTTCTCCTTAAACTCTTCATTCAATACCTGCGAAAGATGAATAGGTTTCATTTGTAATCTATCCGCCAAAGAAGTAAGCGTAAGCTCGTTATTAAGGTATGGCTTCTCGATCTCCATTAAGTGTTTAACATGTTCAACCATTTCGGCTTTCTCCAGAACAGATAAGGTTGAATTTTTGTACCTCTTTTCCCTTTGTTTTAGTTCCGCTACCTCAAGCTCCGGCAGCATGCTTCTGTAAATGCCTTTTTGTGCTATAATATGATAACCGAGCCAATAACTGAAAATTAAAAGGCTGTACCCTGTCAGATTAAGCCAATCTTTTTCGAAACCACTTAATGTCCAGAAGACGATGACAATCAACAATAAAATCACCATTATTCTTACCCAGTTAAGGTCATTTTCCCGAGCTGTAGAGGTAAGATCCTTCAAGATTTGTTGATGCTGATTTACGAGACCATTAATGAGGAACACGTAAATTATTCCCTGGATGTTATTATAATATTTGTATAAAATTCTTAAAAAAGAACTATTGTGGTACTGTTCTATAATGGGTAATGGAAATACCCAGATTAACAGAAATATAAGAATAGGTATTAAATGAACAATATGTTTTTTCTGAAAACGGAACAAGTTTTGGGTCAGGGAAGCGATATAAAAATAGAGTGATGAGAAAGCAATAAGCAGCGAAAATTCATCCAGAAAGCGAAAGTAGTTCCCGTAGATCCCATTGAAAACCAATAAATCATATAACTGATTTAAACCAAGAGAAATGCAAAAAGACAAGAGAAAAAGGCTAGCAGTCTTGCTGCGATTTTGTCTTATCAGAAATGTGTAAAGACCGATAGAGAAAAAATTTACACAGATTATTGCAGATACAAGTGTTTCTGGATTAAGGTTGATCATTCAATGCGAATATATTAATATTCTCGGATACGATCTTTCTTTATCCCAATCATAAAATTGGATCGAAAAGCATAGAAATCAGTCATTTTGGAAAGAACATGATCAAAAAGATCCTGGATAAAATATCCCACCATAAACCTACTCCCCACAAGAATTGATTCGAAAGGGTCAGGTAGGGAACCAGTATTTTAACCCAGTTAAACACTCCTTTATCTTTAACAGTACCACATCCCAATGTGATTTCATTCAAATTACAGTATAAATCCATGTTTTTATCCGAAAAACATGGACTCAACATGGACTTTGGAATAATATAACTTATCAATTATTTAGTTGTCATTATTAGTACTTTTACTAATAATAGCGCAACTAGATGAAATGAAAAGAAAACTATCTTTAATTGAAGGGACCATGTATGCAGGCGGCCAAACAGCTGTGAATGTTGTTTCCTCTGTTACAATTAAAGGTACGGTTCAGGAATCTGAATTACATGCCTCACTATTAAAGATTCAGGCCAGGCACCCATTGCTAGGCAGTAATGTTTGGGAAGATGAGGTAGGTATCCCTTATTTTGTTGAACAGAATCCGGTTCAAAGAATCGGCCTTCGCATAGTTAACCGACAAACAGACCAGGATTGGGAAAGGGAATCTATCACAGAATGCCTTACCCCATTTAACACTAAGAATGATACTTTGGTTAGGTTGGTGTGGTTAAAATCAGAAAGTGTTTCTGACCTGATTGTTGTGGGCCATCATTGTATATGTGATGGCAGATCTATCCTGAACCTTATGGATGAAACATTGTCTTTGTTAGGCGATCCGGAAAAAGAAATAGGTGCCTATAAATCCTTTTCCTCTATACAGGATTTTATTCCTCCCGAAATCCAGGAAAGCAAGGCAAACAAATTAAAGATTCAATTATTTTCTAAAGTTGCAAAGCTTGCCTTACTTGCGGTGGCCTTTAAAAAAGAGATTAAAAGAGAAAAACCATTTTTTTTACATTGGAAACTTAGCAAAGAAGAATCTTCCCTAATTATTGAAAAATGCAAATCTGAAGGGGCTTCTGTCCACGATGCACTAAGTGTGGCATTTTTAAGAGGGTTTAAAGAAATTAAAACCATAAAATCGCATTCCAGACTTTATTGCGCAGTAGACATGCGGAAGTTCCTGCCAGAAGTTAAAAGCAATATGCTCTTTGCTTTTCCGGCAATGGTTGGGCTCAATCTTTCGAACAAAAAAACCGATGGTTTTTGGAACCAAACCCGTGAATTTAAAAATGGCCTGGCAAAAAAAATAGATGAGATGAATGTAAATACCGTATTGCTATACAGCGAGTGCCTTTTGCCTTCTTTACCAAGAATGACCAGATATGCCAAGGCTGATAAAGGAGCCCATGATTTTACCCTTTCAAACATGGGAAAAGTAAGCATAAACGAAAAATATGGTGCGCTTGAAATCGAATCTTTGCAATCCCCTTCGACAATTTTTCCGTTCGGTAATCCGACAACTCTGTTTACAACTTATTTTAAAGGTCAAATTGATTTGATATTCACATCCGATGAGCATTTTATAAAACGGGAAGATGTGTTAGCCTTAAAAGAGAGTGCATTCAGTATGATCATAAAATAATTATTTATATTTAAATAACGTTGAAACTAACGAGATCAAACCATGAAACTATTAAAATTAATCATCCTTTCCGCAGTTACATTAGCCTCCTGTTCTGGGCAGACAGAAACCAAAAAATCATCTGAGCAATCTATAAACGGAACCTGGAAACTTATATCCGCAAAAGTGATAACCAAAGGTGATACCGCAAATACTTTTCCTGTAGAAAATCAGGAGATGATTAAAGAATTTAATGATACTCATTTTTCCTTTTTCAAGCATGATGTTAACAAAGGAAAGGGCAAAGGAGCTATTTTCGATGCGGGTAGTGGCACATATACGTTAAATGGAGATAAATACGAAGAACATCTTCAATACTGCAGCTTTAGAGATTGGGAAAATCTGAAATTCAGTTTTACATTAAAAATAAGTAATGATACATTGGTGCAACGTGGCATTGAAAAAATAGATAGCCTGAATGTTAATCATGAGATCGTAGAAACCTACGTTAAGTTACACTAGGATAAGGTATGTTATTACCTACGGTGGGCATCGAACAGATCTTTAAACTTCCTTACACAGGGGAAGACTTTAAGTTACTACGCCACGACCCTATTAACATGCCCTCCATTCCTCATGCGCATAAGCATGATTTTTACATGCTCCTTGTTATAGATCAGGGTAGCGGCACGCATACCATAGATTTTAAAGAGCATATCGTTCATAACAAAATGGTGTTTTTCCTTGCACCCGGGCAGGCCCACCAATGGGAGCTCTCAGAAAAAACATCTGGTTATCAGTTAATGTTTTCGCAGAAGTTTATGCTTCCCGGGAGTCTAAGGTTGCCATTTTTCAATTTGTCGTCCTCTCCTGTTCTGGCC
>NZ_JBFTIZ010000021.1:0-36041 GCF_056395165.1 Pedobacter sp. 10L46_2 | reverse complement strand
TCATGATTCCGTATTCAGGAAATTGGATACGGAATCGAAACTGTTTAAAGTTCTGGTCATTAAAACAAATGAGACCATTCCCTATACTTCGGTCTTTTTACAGTTGGATTGTGCTTACTGGAATGGTGATAAAGAAAAACAGTTGCTGGATGCATTGAATACTCAATAGAGCTATCTTTATAGCTATGAATTGTAATTTCGATAAAATAAAGTCGGCAATTTCTGGATTTGTAGCGCTTACTGATGAAAAGTGGAATGCCTTTTCTTCCGGTTTACTTTTAAAAACATTCAAAAAGGGCGATTTTCTAATCAGAGAAGGACAGACTGAAAATTATATCTACTTTCTGAATGCAGGTGCAACCCGGAATTACTTTTTGAAAGATGGCCGGGATTATACCGTAGATTTCCAATTTGAAGGCGATTTTGTAACCGCTTATCTCTCTTTCATTAGCAGAGAACCAAGCCCTATTTTTATTGAGCTTTTAGAAGAGGCTGAAGTAGTTGCTATTCCTTATAGACACTTACAGGAATTCTATAAAAAAGATCATGAAGGAGAAAGAATTGGCCGCTTAATGGCTGAATTTCAATACGTAAAACGCTTGCGAAAGGAAATGGATCTTCTTGCTTTTACTGCTGAAGAACGGTATGCGTTACTTTTAAGTAAAAATCCTGAGTTGATACAGAATATTTCTGTTAAACATTTGTCCTCCTATTTAGGGATTCAGCCCGAAAGCCTTAGTCGGATCCGTAAGCTTCAAGTGCGAAACTAACATATGTCATTTTTTTCGCAGCTATCATTCTGCAACTTTGTTGAACATTAAAACAAAGAACAATGAAGCCCCTATTTATATTATTAATAACTTTTTTATTGTATTCGATTATCTCGAGATTTATAACGGGAAACTGGAATTTTACATTCGGGGGCAATCTGGCAATGCTGGCTATGCTCTGCTTCACTGCAATAGGGCATTTCATTTATGCAAAAGGAATGGCCCTAATGATACCACCCGTAATTCCATTTAAAGATTCCATCGTATTTTTAACTGGAATTATGGAAATTGTTTTGGGAATAGCCTTGTTGTTCCCTGCAGTTAGGCCTTATGCAGGGTACTTCCTAATCATTTTCTTTATACTTCTTTTGCCTGCAAACATATATGCCTCAATGCATAGCATCAACTATGAAACTGCAAAGTTTGATGGGAAAGGGATGTCTTATTTGTGGCAGCGCATCCCTCTTCAATTGTTTTTTATAGGTTGGGTGTGGTACTTTTCTGTCAAATAACCAGGCCATACTTCTTATCCTAGATCAATTAACAGCTCATCTATTTAGGATAACTTTGTGTTATACTATCAAAAGGAGAATTAAAATGAAAAAGTTAATTGAAAAAATCGTGATAAATTCTGATCGCCCGCATATGGTTGGCGATGGGTTTAGGGTATTTAATTATATCCCGGGCGCTGGCATTCCGCAGGAGAGAATAAGTCCGTTTTTACTATTGGACTTTAATCCTGAATATGATTTTGGGCCTTCAGATCACCTTAGAGGTGTTGGTGTTCACCCACATAAAGGTTTCGAAACAGTAACCATTGCTTACAAAGGAAGTGTTGCACACCACGATAGTACCGGAAGTAGCGGAATAATCAATGCTGGTGACGTACAATGGATGACTGCCGGTAATGGAATCTTGCATAAAGAATATCATGAAGAGACTTTCTCTAAAAAAGGAGGACCTTTTGAAATGGTTCAGTTATGGGTTAACCTTCCTAAAAAGGACAAATCAACAGCTCCGCATTATCAGGAGTTGACCAAAGATGGCATGGGTAAAGTGCAGCTTGCAGACAATGGCGGCGAGGTAAATGTAATTGCCGGAAACTTCAATGGTGTTGCAGGTCCTGCAGAAACATATAGTCCGGTGAACCTGTTTGACATCAAATTGAATGAAGGAGCCGAAACGACTACCAGTATTCCGGCCGGTCATAATACCGCTTTATTAGTTGTAAACGGAAGTGTTCAGGTAAACGATGAAATAGTTGGAGAACATAGCTTTGTTTTATTTGAAAATAAAGGCGAAGAGATTCACATTAAAGCAAATCAGCAAAGTGTTGTTTTGTTGTTAAGCGGGGAACCTTTGAATGAACCTATTGTAAGCTACGGACCGTTCGTAATGAATACTGAAGCAGAAATCAGAGAAGCGATCACTGATTTCAACATGGGGAAATTTGGCGTGTTGGAAGATTAGAAATAGATTACCAATGACAGATGTTTAAAGCTGTCGTCATCTCGACGATAGGAGAGGTCTCTTGCCTGTGTTATTCAGGAGATCTCTCTCTTCTTTCGAGATGACGATTGTCATTACCACTTTTTTGTATTATTGTTACTCCCTACAATTCAAAGGAGTTTTTGAACACTTCATTACTTATTTTGTCCGTTTCATCAGTTTTTTGGAGGTGATGGTATACTAATACGATAATTTTGCGGTTAATTACCAAAACACTATGAAAGTATATCTCTTTTTCCTCTTATTTTCTATTACTTCAGTACCATTCTTCTTATCTGCACAGCAGCGTTTCGCCATTAGTGGTACGGTAAGGGATGCTTCAACCGGAGAAACCTTGATTGGAGCAACGGTTAGATTGCAAAGTGCCACGCAAAATTCAGGTATTGCTACAAATGCATACGGATTTTATTCCCTAACAGCCGATGGAGGCGAGTATAGCCTCATCGTAAGCTACAGTGGCTACCAGAGCAATACTCAAAAAATCACCTTAAACAAGGCCTTAAAACTAAATATAGAACTTGCTGCCGTTTCAGATTTGCAGGAGGTAGTAATAAGTGCCAGTGAAAGGAAAAATGAAAATGTAAAGAGCCCTCAAATGGGTCTCAACAAGATCAATATGGCCGATCTTGACAATGTACCTATTCTATTCGGCGAAAAGGATGTTCTGAAAACCATACAGCTTTTACCGGGAGTAAAGGCAGGAGGAGAGGGCAATACAGGTTTTTTTGTACGCGGAGGAGCTGCCGATCAGAACCTGATCCTTTTAGACGAGGCCACAGTATATAATTCATCTCACTTGTTGGGTTTCTTTTCAACCTTTAATGCCGATGCCATAAAGGACGTAAGTTTGTACAAAGGTGGCATGCCATCGCAATATGGAGGCAGATTGTCATCAGTGCTTGATGTTAAAATGCAGGATGGTAATGATAAAGAATATGGCTTTGAAGGTGGACTAGGGCTCATCGCCTCACGCATAAAAGCAGAAGGACCAATCGTTAAGAATAAAAGCTCTTTTATGATTAGCGCCCGACGCACCTATGTAGATCTTTTGCTTAAAGCCTCGGGCGATTCGGCATTAAAGAACAATACGTTAAACTTTTACGACATTAATGCCAAGGTGAATTACAAGTTTGACGATAAGAATACGCTGTTTCTTTCAGGCTATTTTGGGCAGGATAATATTGGTATCAAAGACCTTTTTGCAAACGATTGGGGCAATACAACAGCTACTATCCGTTGGAACCATGTATTTAACAACAGGTTGTTTTCAAATACATCTTTGATCTATAACAAGTACAACTATGCCATAGAACTGCTCGATGAAAATAGCAATGCCAAGGTAAAATCCTTGATCAGAGATTTTAATTTTAAAGAAGACCTGCAATATTATACCAGTAACCACATCCTAAGATTCGGATTGCAGGCCACACACCATAGAATAGCACCATCTGACATTACCGCATCGGCCAATTCGAGCTTCAACCCTCTTTCTATAGAGAACAGGTACGGATTAGAAATGGCTGTATACGCTTCAGACGAATGGACCATTGGCGATAAATTTAATTTATTATATGGTTTAAGATTAAGCCAGTTTTCCCTTTTGGGGCCCGGTACAATAAATACATATGACAGTTCAGGAGAAGTAAGTTCCTCATCAACCTATAAAAGCGGTGAATTTGTTAAAAATTACTTCAACCTGGAACCGCGTCTTTCGGCAAGTTACACCTTAAATGAGCGAAACTCTGTAAAGGCATCATACAACCGAAATACCCAAAATATCCATATCCTTAGCAATTCAGGCACCAGCTCTCCAACAGATCAATATGTAATGAGCAGCAATAACATTAAGCCCGAGATTGCAGATCAGGTAGCTTTAGGGTTTTTCAAAAATAGCGAAAGCAATGCTTACGAATTTTCTGCCGAGGTGTATTATAAATGGTTGCAAAATCAGATAGATTATAGAGATGCTGCTGAACTAACAGCTAATAAAGATGTTGAATCTGAATTGTTGTATGGCAAGGGCAGGGCATACGGACTTGAGCTTTATGGTAAAAAAACCAAAGGCAAGCTTACCGGTTGGTTGAGCTATACCCTTTCAAAAACCGAAAGGCAGTTTGATGAAATCAATAAAGGCAAATATTATAATGCAAAGCAAGACCGTACACATGACCTGGCTTTGGTTGCCATGTACAACCTTAGTCGCCGCTGGTCGGTATCAGCTAATTACATTTACAGCACTGGTAATGCCGTAACCTATCCGGCCGGAAAATATAATGTAGGTGGTCTTACCACTTATTATTATACCGATAGAAACGCCAACAGAATGCCATATACTTCCCGTTTAGATTTAGGGGCAACATTAAAGGCTAAGGAAACCAAGAAATTCCGTTCTAGCTGGACATTCAGTGTTTACAATGCATTGAACCGCAAAAACCCTTATTCTATCCAGTTCCGCGATAAAGAAAATGATCCAACACGTACCGAAGCAGTGCAAACCAGCCTTTTTGGCATTATTCCTTCGGTAACTTACAACTTTAAATTTTAATAGTGATGTTAAGAAAAATCAAATATTTAAGTCTGTTACTTGCAGTATCCTTTAGCATATGTTCATGTGAAAAAGTGATAGACGTTGAGCTTAATACTTCTCCAAATCAGTTGGTGATAGAAGGCAACATTACCAATAAATTGGGGATGCAAACCATTAAAATAAGTCAATCGGTTGCTTATACTGAACCTAACGATTACCCGGCTGTTCAAGGTGCCGTAGTAAATGTAACTGATGATCAGGGCAGTTCATGGATCTTTACCGAAAGCACACCCGGCAGCTATACTTTTGGTGCGTTCAAAGGAGAACCGGGCCGCACATATAGCCTTAAAGTAAATATAAATAATGTGCTTTATACTGCTTCTTCAACCATGCCAGATTCTGTAGGCATTGATTCGCTTGATGTTAAAGTATTTAATTTTGGTAGCGAAAAGCAAAAGCAGGCACAGGTACATTATAAAGATCCTGCCGGAATTGCCAATCAGTACCGGTTTGTGCTAAAAGTGAATGGTTTTCAATCGAGAAGTGTGTATTCTGAAAATGATCGCTTTACCGATGGAAACAATGTTCCGAGTGTGATGTTTTTTAATGGGAAAAATGATGATGACGATGAGCTGAAAACAGGCGATAACGTAGAAGTTGAGATGCAGTGTATAGATAAAAATGTATTTACTTACTGGAATACATTAAGTCAGCAATCACAGAATGGTCCTGGTGGTGGTGTTACTCCAGGTAACCCGCCTTCAAATATTAGCAATGATGCCCTGGGGTATTTCAGCGCACATACGGTTAGCAAAAAAGAAATGGTAGTGAAGTAGGGACAGATGGATATCACCCTTGACCGTCATTACTCTTCTCCGTCATCCCGAACGAAGAGAGAGATCCCTTGTTTAGGCGTAGTCCAAGAGATCTCTCTCTTCGTTCGGGATGACGTGAGGATGAAAAAAGTCCTGTATCATAATTATGATACAGGACTTTTTTTTATTAATAAATTTTTCAATTAATCTCCTTTTGTATAGCACTCAATATGTTAATGCTAGTACCTGGGTCTCGACTGAATCAAGGCAAATTAAGGACTGCGATAGGATTCTTTCGGAAAACAGGTACCTTTTTCCGAAGGAATGTCGATGCTGCCTCGATGCTGCCTCGACGCTGTCTTCAAGCTGGCCTTAGCAATCACACTATTATGTCCGGTGTTGGTACAGTAAACGTCGTCCTTGCCCTTCCCTTCATCGCCCTGCCTCGTCATCTCCTTTGGTTAACCAAAGGAGATGACGGGAGTTTTAGGATTTTAGCGAGAAAAATCGAGCGTAAAAATTCTTTCTCATTTTATTTATAATACTAATATTTTTAGTATTATATTTGTTTGTTCATTTGCATTGCTAATACAATGATTCAAGAAAGGGGATAACATCATGAACGCAAAACAGGAATTGGTTAGTAAATTACAACAGGATATTCTGCTGTGGCAGGGCTTTAAACTGCAAGGTAAAGAAGCTGCTGAGGCGATTGGCCTTGGTGAGCTGGAAAACGTATTTCCAAACGGGGTTTTTCCGAAAAAGGCCATTCATGAATTTATTACGGTGCTGCCCGAACATGCGGCAGCGAGCGATGGTTTTATCGGTGGCTTGCTTTCGGTATTGATGAAGGATGGCGCTGCTTGTGTATGGATCAGTACTGCAAGAAAGTTATTCCCGGTTTCCCTTTGTCTGTTCAACGTAGAACCCGAGCGGATCATTTTTATGGATGTTACCAGGGAAAAAGATGTGCTCTGGATTATGGAGGAGGCTTTAAAATGTGAAGGTCTTGCTGCTGTGGTGGCGGAGTTGAATGAACTGAGTTTGATTGAATCCCGTAGACTCCAGCTTG
Source organism: Pedobacter sp. 10L46_2 (assembly GCF_056395165.1). NCBI lineage: Bacteria > Pseudomonadati > Bacteroidota > Sphingobacteriia > Sphingobacteriales > Sphingobacteriaceae > Pedobacter > Pedobacter sp. 10L46_2. Next base: position 29,348 of record NZ_JBFTIZ010000021.1, on the reverse strand, counting down.
CGGTGGAAGGTTCTGGTGTGACGGGTTTTATTTTACGTAAAGACGCCCGTAAGGCCGTAAGTACGGTGGCTTCAGCGCGCTGGAAGATCAGCCCGGTACCCAGTGTAACCGAGGATGAAATGCCTGGTGTGGGTTTCCCTCGCTGGAAGGTGGAGCTGACCAAAGTCCGTAATGGAAATCCGGGAAGCTGGATCATGGAATGGGGAGGAGATCGTTTTGTGGAAGTACTTCCAGCCTTGAAAACAGCAGCATGGTACGATCAAGAGGAAAGACAAATTGGTTAAACGGCTAAAAAATGCAAAAGCGTTATGTTTCGATATGGTTCCGTCATTTGCTGGCAGACTGGCAGCTGATCCGCCGGCCGGAACTTTGTGACATTCCTTTTGTTTTCGCAGCGCCCGATCATGGGCGCAATATGATTACTGCGACAAGTCCTTTAGCTGCTTCGCAGGGAATTGAGATAGGAATGCGTGCAGCTGATGCCAAGGCCCTTTGCCCGGGACTGGAGGTTTTGGATGATAAAGCCGGGCGCACTACCATATTGCTGAAAGGACTTGGAGAGTGGTGTGTGCGTTATTCACCCGTGGTGATGGCCGATGATTTTTCGGTAGATGGGTTGTTCCTGGATGTAAGTGGCTGTACCCACCTTTGGGGCGGGGAACGGGAATACCTGAAAGAAATCGTATCCAGGTTAAAAAGCAAGGGTTATACGGTTCGTGTGGCGATGGCTGATACTGCCGGTGCCGCATGGGCAATAGCTCGTTTTGGAAAAGTAACTCCTTTGATTGCACCCGGGACGCATACAGAAGCCCTGCTTGCGTTGCCGCCAGAAGCCTTGCGTTTACCGGAAAATACACTGGCTAAGCTGAGCAAGCTTGGTTTTTACCGGATCAGGAGTTTTATAGGTATGCCGCGCTCGGTGCTGCGCAGGCGTTTCGGAGAGGATTTTTTGGCCCGTTTGGGGCAGGCTTTGGGTACAGTTGATGAGTTGATTACTCCTTTGCAGGTGCCTGTTCTTTTTCAGGAACGCTTGCCTTGTCTGGAGCCGATTAAAACCCGCATTGGCATTGAAGTGGCGATCAGCCGATTACTGGAGCATTTGTGTCTGCGACTGCAAAATGAGGGCAAGGGCTTAAGGACAGGGGTGCTGACTTGTTATCGTATTGATGGCAAGGTGGTACAAGTTTCTATAGGAACCAGCGGGGCAACCTGTAGCGTCAGTCATTTGTTTAAACTTTTCGAGTTGAAGATCGATCAGATCCGCCCGGCCCTGGGCATTGAACTGTTTGTGTTGGAAGCGCCTAAAGTGGATGATATTTTACCCGGACAAGAAGCGCTTTGGGCGGGTAAGCCCGGACTGGATGATCAGAGTGTGATCCAGCTGCTGGACAGGGTAACCGGTAAAATGGGGCCTGATGTGATTCATCGTTATGTCCCTGCAGCTCGCTATTGGCCGGAACGATCTGCGAACCGGGCAGTTTCCATTACTGAAAAACCGATAGCCCAATGGCATATTGACAGACCGCGCCCAACAGAATTGTTGAGTAAACCTGTCCCAATCGAAGTAATGGCCTTGATACCCGATCATCCGCCAAAGTTTTTTATTTATATGGGCATCAGGCATGTTGTGGTGAAGGCCGATGGTCCTGAGCGCATAGAACGGGAGTGGTGGTTAGATGTAGGAGAGCACAGGGATTATTACCAGGTGGAAGATGAACTGGGACAGCGTTACTGGCTGTTCCGTTCGGGTCACTATGGGGGCGAGCAGCGGTACCAATGGTTTATACATGGTTTTTTTGCATGAAGAATGAGATATGGAATACAGTGAATTACAGGTGACTTCTAATTTCAGCTTTCTAAGGGGGGCTTCCCATCCCCATGAACTGGTGGATCAGGCAGCTGCTTTCGGCTATAAAAAGGTAGCCATTACTGATCGCAATACGGTGGCAGGCATTGTTCGTGCACACGCTGCAGCTAAAGAAAAAAACATTCAGATCATTCCCGCCTGTCGCCTGGATTTACTGGATGGGCCAAGTTTACTGGCTTATCCTACGGACAAAGATGCTTATTGCAGACTTTCGGCTTTATTAACGGTTGGGAATCTGCGTGCGGAAAAAGGTTCCTGCCATTTGAATAAGGCGGATGTTTATGAACACGCTGAAGGGATGTTGTTTACCGTTGTGATGCCTGGTGTGCTGAACCGTCATTTCAATTTTGAGGATTCCTTTGTTAAGGATTTTGAGGAATATGGGGAAGCTTTGGGTAAGCAGTTATACCTTTCTGCAACACGTACGTACCTGGGTAATGATGATAAGTTGATCTTTCGCATCCAGCAGTTATCTGCTAGGTTTGGAATACCTGTTGTAGCCACCGGTGATGTGCATTACCACAATCCTTCCAGAAGGGAATTACAGGATGTGCTGACCTGTGTGAGAGAAAAGTGTACCATCAAGGAGGCTGGTTTCAGGTTGCATCAGAATGCGGAACGTTATATGAAACCGATTGCCGAAATGCACCGCTTGTTCCGTAATTATCCCGAAGCGATCCGCAATACGATGCACATCACTGAGGCATGTGCTTTCGCACTGGATGAACTGAAATATGTATATCCGGAGGAGATCAACAAAAGCGGTCGTTCGCCATTGGAAGAGCTGGAATACCTGTGTTTTAAAGGCGCACATGCATTTTATGGGGAGGTTATCCCGGAAAAAGTATTGAACATGATTGCCCATGAAATGGACTTTGTGCGGAAGATGGATTATGCGAATTACTTCCTTTTTGTGGAAGACATTGTCCGCGAAGCGAGAAGCCGAGGCATTTTATGCCAGGGAAGGGGATCAGCGGCCAATTCAGCAATTTGTTTCTGTCTGGGTGTAACCTCAGTAGACCCTATGAAGTTCGACTTGCTTTTCGAGCGTTTTATTTCTTCGGACAGGAATGAACCGCCCGATATTGATGTGGACTTTGAGCATGAACGTCGGGAGGAAATCATGCAGTACATTTATACCAAGTATGGCCGTGACCGTGCAGCGATTGTGGCGACGGTAACACAGCTGCACCAGAAAGGTGCTTTGCGAGATGTGGGCAAGGCCATGGGTTTATCTGTGGATACCATTAACAGGTTATCCAGTTCAGTATGGGAGTTTACAGACGAATGGTTTGAGGGCAAGCGTGTGACTGAACAGGATTTGAATCCCCGGGATCCGCATTTGATGAAGACCTTGCAACTGACCGCGCAGATGATGGGTTTCCCCAGACAATTGGGCCAGCATACCGGTGGTTTTGTGGTGACCAATGGGAAGCTGACTGATCTCTGTCCGATCCTGAATGCGCGTATGGAAGACCGTACGAATATTGAGTGGAACAAGGACGATATTGATGCTTTGGGTTTTCTGAAAGTGGATGTATTGGCTTTGGGTATGCTGACTTGTATCCGCAAGGCTTTTGACTTGTGCAAAGCGCATTATGGTTTAGATCTGACCCTGGCCAATATCCCTCAGGATGATCCGGAGGTCTATGATATGATTAGTGCTGCGGATACACTGGGGGTATTCCAGATTGAAAGCAGGGCACAGATGTCCATGCTGCCCAGGTTAAGGCCCAAATGTTTTTATGATTTGGTGATTGAGGTTGCCATTGTCAGGCCTGGCCCCATACAGGGAGATATGGTGCATCCTTATTTGAGGAGACGTAATGGTGATGAACTTGTGGAATACCCTTCCGCTGAATTAAAAGAAATTTTAGAAAGAACCTATGGTGTGCCGCTATTTCAGGAACAGGCAATGAAAATTGCCATTGTAGCCGCAGGATTTACACCCGCCGAAGCAGATGGACTGCGTCGCAGTATGGCCACTTTTAAGTATACCGGAACGGTTAATTTGTATGAACAGAGGCTGGTCGAGGGGATGATGAAAAAGGGATATACCGAGGAGTTTGCCAAACGGATTTTCAGGCAGTTGGAGGGTTTTGGGAGTTATGGTTTCCCCGAAAGTCATGCGGCAAGTTTTGCTTTGCTGGTTTATGTGTCCTGCTGGCTGAAACACTACTATCCGGATGCCTTCGCTACAGCCTTGCTCAATAGTATGCCAATGGGCTTTTACCAGCCTGCGCAGATTGTAATTGATGCACAAAAACATGGTGTGGAGGTTCGGCCAGTTGATATCAATTATTCTACATGGGATAATTTGCTGGAAGAAAAATCAKGGAAGTATTGTGCGATCCGTTTGGGTTTCCGGCAGATTAAAGGTTTAGGGCAGGAGGAGATGGATGTTTTGGTGAATTGCAGGGGAAATGAGTACAGGACAGTTACGGCCTTACGTGATGCAGGAATAGCGATTAATACACTGGAAAGACTGGCAGATGCTGATGCTTTCCGCTCGATTGGGTTGGACCGCAGAAAAGCATTATGGGAGGTTTCTGCCTTGCAGGATATGCCAGTGGTGATTTTTAAAGGGCAACCCTCAGAAAGTATGTTGGAGGCACAGGTGGAATTGCCGTTGATGAGCAAAGGAGAACATGTGGTTCAGGATTATGCTACCGTAGGCTTATCGTTAAAAGCACACCCGGTGAGCTTTGTGCGATCACAACTGGAGATGCTGCGCATCTTGTCCTGCCATCAGATCAATAAGGAGGCGCAGAACGGACAATTGGTGAAGGTTGCCGGGCTCGTGCTGGTTCGACAACGACCGGGAACTGCCGGTGGGGTATGTTTTATTACCATTGAGGATGAGACTGGCTTTAGCAATCTGGTGGTATTTGAAAAGTTTTTTGATACCTACCGGAAAGAGATTTTGCATTCCAGGCTGTTGATGGTGGAGGGGCGTTTGCAGCGGGAAGGAGAGGTGGTTCATGTCATTGTGAGCAAATGCGTGGATTTGACTAAACTGATGGGTAAATTGGTGCAGCGGGAGCAAGAGGATTTGCCAGTACTTACAACGGTTCCCGGGGAAGTTCCAAAGGGAACCTTTTATGGGGGAAGGAATTTTAAATAATTCAATTATGTATCTTTAAACAAACAATCTCTTTGATCATTACCTTTCTGATAATCTTAAAGCAATTATAGAAGATTAAGGATTACCGGAAGGTTTATTGAGATTGAAAAATACTTGAACCGCCAATTTTGGATCATTTAACAAAAAACACTTAGCACTTGTATATTCGAATTAAAAACCTCTCTAAATGACAAAGCCAAWTTTTGATAAGTCGGAAACTTGTGGTAGCATTAAATTGCCTCTATCCAGCCGCGGTGAGGATCTTGAGACTATCTCAAGAAACAAATTGTCGTTGCTTTTTGATACCCGATATTTTGAGATTAGGCATGAACTTCAGAGAGGGTTTGCTGTTCAACTCAAGTCTACTGGATCAGTTAGAGTGAACAGGAACAGTTCAATTTCCTACCCAATAGAGGTAAGCAATATCAATTACTCAGTTATTCTTTTGTTGCTTATTTTTTGTAATTAATTGATTTTAAAATAGTTAATATTTGTGTATCGAAAAATAAGTTCTGTATGTTAGATTTCTATTTATTAGCCGATAATCAGAATATGCCGAACTATCCAGAAGAAGAGGAATGTAAATTAATAGGCAGTATAGATGATCAAATTTTTGACAGACTAAAAGTAAAGAAGATCATTCCTGAAAGGTTTGACTACCATTCGGACTTTAGATGGGACACATCTTTAATACGGCAAATCAGGGTGAATATTCAAAAGCATACTGTTAATGATAGCGATATACAATCCTTATTGCTATTACTGGATACGGCCAAATCGTATGATAGCGGACTAGTCGCCTATGCTGACTGATGTCATACTTTGTTTATTTCTTAGGCTCTAAGCTGGCTCGTATTTCCTTTACTAGGGTTGCCATCTCCAAGGTTGGCCAGTATGCCAAGCATTTTTACCTCGGGGTTCCTTGACCTGAGGAAGAGCTCATAATTGACTTCGGAAATTCGGACCAGTTCATAGTTGTATTTGAAATTGAGTGCAATTGATGAGCTGAGTAAAGTGGTAACTGCCGCCCCAAAATCATCTGACGCCACAGATATTAAATAAAAAGATAAAGCCATTGCCGATGCAATTATTAACCCGGCTGTTGAGGCTGCTAAAGCCAAAGACAAAATCCCTGACTGGAAAACAATAGCCGCATCGGTAACGCAAAAGCATGATGCCACAACTGCCGACCGGACTGTTACCAGAGTGAAACTGTTTTTTTACTACGGTAAGGACTGGAAAGCTTTTGCCTCAGCAATTGTAAACTACACCGAGAAATATGAAGATACAGCCAACCTGGCTACCATAAATACCAATGCCAACTTTGTATTAGAGTATAGTGCAGACAAAGAGGAGCTTGCCAAAGCATTGGCATGGAGTAAAAAGCTTGTTGAAAAGGAATCCGATAATGCGGATTATAAAAAGACCTATGAGGCATTGAAGGAGAAACTGTAATAAAGATCCTTCCGCCACCCTTGCGGATTGTTAGTTAATAGAGGATCAGGGAATGGTTAGCCCTGATCTGGCCATACCAATTTGGTTTAACACTATTTAGGCTGAGTGCTGTGTTGATCTGGATGGATGCACAGCATTCATAAACTTAGGGAGTTTTGTGAATTAGGTTAGAACAGTCGGAAGAAATATACGGCTGTTCTTTTTTATTTTAAACTGTTTATCCATTCCCTGATCAATTTAATTCCTTCTTTATGAGGAAGGGTCCTTGCAAGCTCAGGCATAGCAGTGCCCGGCTCTGTGCTATTCATTCTGTAAGCTAAAATAGAATGGGTAGCATCGCCAGGTATAATATCATAATTAAGCCCGCCAGCTCCACCTCCGGCCGAAACCGGGGCTTTTCTGATCCCTAAATGATTGGGGTTGGTTTGCTCATATTCTAGAAACAGACCTGTATTATAGGCGTCGCCTCCTTTGGTATGACAGTGGGCACAGTTTATATCAAGGTATGCTCTTGCGCGTTGTTCCAGACTGTAATGCTTAGCATCGGCCCAGTTCGGTAATTGAGCAACCGCTCCCGTATCTGGCAATCCTTTAAGTACTCCTTTTGCTGCCCATGCCTTAAGTTGATTGGTACTTTGTCCGACAAGGGTAATGTTAAGGTTTCTGGCTTTTGGACCAATAGGGATTAACACATCATTTTTAATGTGGCAACGCTTGCAATCATTGGTGTTTGGTACCTGGTAATTTGTAAAGAGTTTATTGCCATCATTATCCAATAAGATAATCGGGATTTTTGCTCCGGTAATGTGTTTGATGGCCTCTGTTTGTTCTTTGTTCCACAGATAATTCATCACCTTCCAGTTCTTATCGGAAGGGTCTTTAACCAGTAGCCTTGTTTCGATCATTATTTTCTGATGATTGACATTGGTATAAGCAAAGTTTTTAACGATGATGGTTGAGTCAGGGAATTCAAGCGCACCCTGTGCCGTGTACTTCATTGCAGTACCTTTTGGTAAAACAATGAAGCGGTCTTTAACGGCATAATCTGTAAAGAGAGCGGTACTGATATCATAATGCAAAACCCCTTCATTGGGATCAAGATCCTTTAGTTTGTTTTTAAAGAAACCATAATCAGATAGTTTTTCTTTAAATACAAAGCCACTGTTTTGCACAGCCTGGCCGGTTTTGTTTTTACAACCCTGCTCACTTAAAATGGAAAGTGAAATACTGAAAAGGAGGAGAAACCCCAAAAGATAAGTTTTACGCATTGATACTGATTTTTACTTGCAGATATAAGGGGTAATGTTTGTGTTTGGTTTCCAGTTTTTAGGATTGCTGATGTTTAAAAAGTCGGCATTTACAAATAGGTTGTCGCCCGTTTGCTTTATGCAAATAGAATCCGGATTAACTGCTGTACCCTTGGTTAAGATATTGCTCGAGATGCCATCGTACATAATGAAAGGGATACGTTTGTTTTTTCTTGCCGGATCACTGGCATTTAACTGCTGTTCAACGGCTACTAATATTTTTCCAATACGGTGCTCATAGGCTGGCTGCGGAAAGGCGGGGCCCATTTCAATAGTATTGTTGTGAATATTGATGTTTTTTGAAATGGGAAAGTAATTGTCGTTTATTTTCTCGGCAGCTTTTTCATCAACTGCAAAGCCCGAAGCAATGGTTATTGAGGATGAATTGTTGTTAATGATCCGGTTGTTATAGATCTCAATATCTGATGCCGCCAATATAATAATACCGCTTCCGGGTGAGGCATTACCCACACCCCATGAGGTGCCAAAGCTGCCTGCCTTTGCAAAGTTTCTGAAATTATTATCGTGGATGTAATTGTTGTAGGCTTTAACATGGCCGCCTTTCTTTGAAAGATCCGGTAAGTCGAATACCAGAAAGCCCGCGGTGTTGTTATAAAATTCATTGTCGTAAACCTGGGCATTAGATGTGTTCTCGATTTCACAGCCTGCAACATTTTTTGCTGCTTTACATTTTCTTACCACTGCACTATCCGTTTGACCAACATAAATGCCTGCATCTGACGAGCCCTCTGTATAACAGTTTTCTATCAATACATTTTTGCACATTACAGGGTAAATGGCATAGCCACCGCTGGTTGAGTCGGCTTTACTCCAAACCGCATGGAGGTTGGTAATGGTAACATCCCGGCTCTTGTTAATCTTTAGCAGATCGCCTTTAGAATCGCGAATGGTCATGCCATCAATCACAAAGCCTTTTACATCTGTTACCCTGATCCCTTCGCCGCCCTGGCTTTGTTCTTTAAAGTCGAGAATAGTTTTGTCATGGCCATCGCCCTGTATCATGATGTGGTTCACCTGTGCAATGCTCAGGTTGTCGAATTTATAGGTGCCCTGCTTCAATAAAATTTGTGTGCTGTCTTTTATCGACAGGAAAGCTTCGGCAATTTTCTGTTCTTCGCCAGGTTTAAAGGTTAACCTGGTTTTGTAGTTTCCCGCTTGCGTTGATTTGTTTCCTGTGCAGGAAAACAAAGAAAGGGTAACAAGAAGGGCAATTAGTAATGATGGGATGGTTTTCATATTAAAGGATATTATATGCATAAGTTACATAATAGACCGCGCCAATATTTGGGTTGGCAACGCCGGTTGAATAGTATTTGTTGGTAATGTTTGTAGCACCCAGCCTTATGCCGGAACGTGCTTTGATAAGTTTGTAACTTACCTGGGCATCTATAACTGCTGAACTGGGAACCCTGCCCTCAGCTAAGCCACCCGAAACAACATAGAAATAGCCGGGCTTGTAACGTAGGGTAGTGCCAAACGACCATTCTTGCTTTTTGCCGAAACCGCTGTTGCCAAATTCCATGTTAACGTGGTAATGAGGCGTGTTAAAGTTGTTTACCTGGCTGTTGTTTTTGTTCTTAATGTTGTCTGAAAAGTAGTTGACCTTAGCCAAAAAGTTATGCGACAGGTCTACACTTACACTGGCAGCGTAGCCATAAGTGTTTACGGTTTGTCCGCCATTAAAAGCAATATTGTACTGTACATATGTACTATGATCTTTAAAAGCAGTTACATCATCGGTTCCCGGAGTATTTGCCACATTGGCGTAGCCGATAAAGTTTTTCCAGGTAGAGAAATAGCCCAATACATCAAACATTACTCTTTTGCCAATTAAAGCTGCATAACCAAGCTCAAAGGCATTTACAGATTGCGGTTTAATGTCATTGTATTCAAATTTCTTTAATACGGAGGCATCGCCTGATTGCTGATAAGCGGATACACTTTCAAGTGTATATGGCGGAAACTGATTGAAATGGTAATTGTCATTTAACAGCAAAGAAGAGCCTCCTGAGGAGTAGCTGTTATATCCGTTAAGTGTGTTTTGCAATGCCTGAATGTTTGATGGAAAGCTATACGCATTTTGATAAGAGAAGCGGATAAAGTTTTCTTTAACGGGCTCATACACTGCCGAAGCTCTTGAGGTTACTTTAGGAGAAGAGAAAAGCGTGTTCTTGTCGTACCGGAAAGAGGTACTTAGGCTTAACCTGTCGGCTGCCAGTTTTTTTGCCAGTTGAATGTAGGCACTGTATTCTTTTACATTGATTGGTTTATCCTTATCAGGGAATAATGTGTTTTTACTGTTCAGGCTGTATAAGCGCCAGTTAACGCCGGCAATTACACTCATGAACTTAACCTTATCGGTAAAATTGTATTGAGCTTCTGCATTGTAGAGCTTACTGCGATCCAGAAATAAGGTGCCTCCTTCGGAAATAGGTGTATTGGAAATCTTTTCTTTAAGGGCGTTGAATTCCGGGGTGCCTAATTGTGCGCGACCCTGATCTGCAAATGCGCGGGCAGCTAAATGTGCATCATTTAAGCTGGCCCCTCCGGCAAGGGAAGCGAGTAAAGCACCGGTATATTCCGGATACCATCCTCCTGTAGCACCATCATAACTCGTTTTCCATCCTTCGTTGATGTACTGAGCGGTTGGGCCGGCAATTATGGTTCTTCCGGAATTTTCTGAAGTGGTATATGCGCGGACAAACCAATTGTCGCTTTTTAATTCTGCGCGGTATTGGCCAACTTTAAAGGCCTTAAGCTGGTAGCGGGTATCGTTGGTGTATACGATGTTTCCTGTACCGTATGTGCCCGACATGATTGCCTCTAGTTTGGGATTTATTTTATACCTGAACTCGGCATTTACTTTGAATAATTTTGCCTTGTTATCCAGATATCCATACTCCGGATATCCTGTTCTGGCCACGTAGTTAGGTTTGGCCAGTAAAGGTTCAATAAGGGGAGCCAGGGAAGGATCGCCTGCTAATGCCCCCTCTAAGAACGGATTAATATCTGTACTTGTAGCTCCACCATAATAGTTTACGCCATTATAATTTGGATCTGTAAACCTGCTGCCAGGGCCATTTTTATTGGTGCTGTCGGTAGCCACCCAATCGTTTGCCTGTGTATATTGAGAGTTAATTTTAAAAGCCAGTTTCTCGTTGATCTTTGTGGCATAGCGGATTGCCCAATCATAATATGGTGATGCACCTACAGGGTCATAACTGCCGCTGTTTTTAATGTGGTTTACTCCCTGTGTGATCAGCACGCTTAAACCCTGGTATTTAAATGGGTCTTTACCGGTCATTACCATGGTGCCATTTAAGCCCCTTGAACCGTAAAGTGCAGATGATGCACCCGAGAGTACTTCAATGTTGTCAACATCAAGTTGAGTTAAGCTGATGGCCGAACCCAGAGGGAAATTGAGCCCCGGTGCCTGGTTGTCCATCCCATCCACAATTTGTGTGAAATTGGTATTTCCGCTGGTGTTAAACCCTCTTGTAGAGATGCTGGTAAAGCCAATACTGGAAACGGTTACATCAACTCCTTTTAAACCCTGGATCATATCCATGTAGTTTAGCTGAGGGGAATTGCTGATGTCTTTACTGCTGAGCTGCTCTATGGTTACCGGAGAGGAGAGCTTTTTTTGTACCACCCTACTGGCCGAAACCACTACCTCTTGCCCAAGTATAGATGTGGGGTTAATGGTGATATCGAGCGCGGCAGAGGTACTTTGCACATCAACTTCTTTAGTTTCAAAACCGATAGAAGAGATGACAAGTATGATGGGTAATTTCTTTTTAATGGTCAGTTGAAACCTGCCCCTGTCATCAGAATAAGTTCCTTCCGAAGAATTCTTTACATGAATGGATACAGCCGGTACGGCCTCCTGTGTGGCGCTGTTTTTAATCGTTCCTTTGATAACCTGAGCGTTTAGGTTGGCAAATAAAAAATGAAAAGGGATCAATAAAAATAGTCTGGTTACTTTCATTGTGTTTGGTTTTGGTTAGTGCAATATAGATTGCAAAACCATCTGCATACAATGATTAGAACGTGTTTGGGACGAAATAGGGCTATAATGGGGTGAATGGGAACGTAGAGGTAGTACTGCTGAGGTATTGCTCAAATTGTTTTTGATGTGATGCTGAAACAGGAATCTGCAAGTCGGGCAATGGATCGAACTGAAGCACATAGCCTTTATGTGTTTTCTTTGAAGAAGAAACGGTTTTTATATTGATGGTATATGACCTGTGTACCCTTATTAAACCGGAATAGCTGCAGGTTGACTCAATCTTTTTTAATGTGGTACGGATAAGCTCTGTTTTAACTTCACCACCCAATAGGTAATGAACATCTACATAGTTGTCTTCAGATTTAAAGAACAATACATTGTTCGGGTGAAGGGTTAATATGATTTTTCCGTTCTCATCTCCGATCAGCAGGTTATCTGAAAGTGCTTTGTGTTCTGTTGCTACCAATGAAAGGTTGTGTGCCAGTTTGTATTGCTGTGCGCCAAATAAAATCAGTAATGAAATTACATAAGGGGGGATGGCAATAAGTATGGTATAATTGAACGTGTCGAGATAATTGCTTACAGACAGGTCGGGATGATTGTTGAGCAGCCAGTCGCAACCCATAATGCCAAAGGTTAAGATCAGTATTTCACCAAGAAACCAGAAGAAATATTGCCCGTAGGTAAGGTATTCGATACGCAGCCATTTCCGCAATCCAAATTGGGTGAGCAGGAGTGTGAATGTTCCGGCAAGTGAAAAGATGCTAAAGATTTTGAACAAGTCAAATTTGCTTGCATCCTCATACCACCTGTTGATGTTAAAAGGCACAAAGGTGTACATGAAAAGCAAGCTGATTACAGTAACCAGGCTAATAAATATTATTTTATTAACGGATGAGTTAAGTATAAGGAAACGTTGATCCAGTGCACTCTTAAGTACAGTGTAATTGACGGAAAGCGGTGTAGTTCTTGCCATACAACGGTATGCTTAATATTTGGTAATGAAATTTAAGCATTTATTGTGGAACTTCCTTCAGGTCTGATTTTTTTAACCAACCTTTTGYAACCTGCCCATCACTGTCGGTAAGTGTAACATAGATAAAGTTGCCCTGTTCATCAATTACCTCAAATTTTGATTTGACCCATAGTCCTAAGATACCTTTTCTGGGAGCATCATTATTTGGAGAATCATGAAAATAAAGTGTGGTTTTAGGGACTCTGTATTTTTTGCCCTCACTAAATATAACAGGTTCCTCTGGTCCTTCTTTAGGTTGTGTAACAGGAGGAGGAGTAGGCTTAGATGTATTTGCCGCGGTTTGGCGTTCAAACTCTTTTTTTAAGCTATCCTGATTGGCTTGTTGTGCCGCGGTATCTAAAATAATAGGTTTGATTTCCTCGGTGGTGTCAGGAATTATTTCTTCTGCCTGATGGGTGGTGTCTTGATGGACTATACTGCTGGAATCGGTAACCAGATCTTTTTTCGGTTCAAGATTTTTAAAAAACAAAGCATATGCTGAAAGAATACCCAGCATTAAAATGGCCATGATCATTAAAACAAATACTGGCTTTGCAACACGAACTCCTGATGAGGGTGCTGCAGTAACTGCGCTTGCTACTGTGGCCGCTGGTTTTGCAGCAGTTGCAGATACATTACTATGGCTATGGTGCAATACGGCATCCTGCAATTCCATTCCATTAGAGAATCTGTTTTCAGGTCGCTTCTCTAAACATTTCCTGATCACATCAAGTAGCCATGCAGGTACATTCATTTCTCGTGCCTTCACATCGTCAGACCAGTTTTCCGGCAATTGAGCTCTTCGCAGTGCTAATATGTCGGGCACCTGCTTTTCCATATGGGCAAGCATCACTGAGTTACGCGCTGATTCTCCTTTGTTGATCAATGGGAAAGGAACTGTACCGGCCAGAAGCTCATAGAGTATTATACCATAGCTATACACGTCGGTTTGGAAGAACATTTCGCCGTCATGCTGTTCCGGAGCCATAAACTCAACTGCACCCGCATGTCGCACACTGCTGCGGCGCTGCTCGTCGGACATGATTGCCAGGCCAAAGTCGAGCAGGATGTAATTCCCTGTATCCGTATTAAATTTTACATTATTGCTTTTTATATCCCCATGCTTAACCCCAACTCTATGGCAATGCGTAAGGGCATTTGCCAGCTGTTCGGCAAGTTTAATGGTCTCTCTGATTGTAAAAATTGGAGCGTGTGGTGATTTAAGCAGTTCTTCCAAATCTGGTCCTTCGATGTATTCCATTTCAATAAATGGGAAAGAGCCACTTTCGGTTAAGCCCGAATTAAGGATCTTAACTACATTTGGATTTGGTACTTCATTTACCTTTTTTAGTTTTTCAACCTCATTCTTGAAATTCCTGAAATTTCTATCGTCCGTATTTTCAGTATGAATAGGAGTTGGCAATATCTTTACCGCAGTAATAATGGCACCCATCCTTTTACCCTTGTAAACAGAACCCTGCCCACCTGTACGTAGGGCGCCCATGTTCTCTAATCCTTCTGTTATGGTAAATACTTTGCTCATAGTGTCTTTGTTGTTTTATTAAAATTCAGGAACATCATTAATCAATCCGTCCTTTGTTTTTTTAGTCGTTTTTGGTTTGATCGTATCCTTTTTAGCCGCCGGAACAGTTTGTAAGGTATCCGGATTCACTGTTGTAACTTTCTTGCCAGGTTCAGTTTTTGAACTGCTTTTTACTGGCAGTATTGGTTTACTTACAACGTTAGTGCTGTCTGTTTCAGTACCCTTACGTTGATTTAAGACCAAATTTATTCCAAATGTAGCTAAACAAATAAATAATATAATTCCGCCAATAAGAAATGCTTTTGCTTTGCCTCCTTTTTCGTACTTCTGAACCAAATCGGTTAGTCGTTCATTCTCGGCTTTCAGTTCATTTATTATTGTTGTAACCTGTTCGTTGTTAAGGATGTCCTGATTGCTATTGCTAACCGCTTCATACAGACCAACTCCATCGTGGAATCTTTTCTCCGGATTTTTCTCTAGGCATTTTTCAATAATCTGGAGTAACCAGGCCGGAGCCATCATTTCATGGGCTTTCTTTTCTTCTGACCATTCTACCGGTAAGCGGTTTTTACGGAGCTCCATCACATCAGGGATCTGCTTTTCGATATGTGAAAGCATCACCATATTTCGGGATGTTTCTGTTTTATTGATCAACGGAAAGGGGACCGTTCCGGCTAAAAGTTCATAAAGAATAATGCCGTAACTGTAAATATCAGATTGAAAAAGCATTTTGCCATCGTGCTGCTCAGGAGCCATAAACTCTACTGCACCTGCATGACGTAAACTGGAACGACGCTGTTCATCAGACATTACCGCCAAACCAAAATCAAGCAGTATATAGTTACCAGTATCCGTATTGAATTTGATATTGTTACTTTTAATATCGCCATGTTTAACACCTACTTTATGGCAATGCGCAAGGGCATTGGCCAGGTGATCGGCCAGCTTGATGGTTTCTCTTATGGTAAATATCGGGCTATGTGGTGGTTTCAGCAAGTCTTCCAGATCCGGGCCCTCTATGTATTCCATTTCTATAAAAGGAAGAGAGCCGCTTTCGGTAAGACCTGAGTTTAATATTTTGACCACATTGGGACTTGGATCTTCATTAACTTTTTTTAGTTTTTCTACTTCGTTTTGGAAATCCCTGAAATTCTTGTCCTCAGTGCTCTCTGCGTGGATAGGTGTAGGCAATAGTTTTACAGCCGAAAGAATGGCGCCCATTCTCTTACCCTTATATACAGATCCTTGTCCGCCGGTGCGTAGTGCACCCATATTTTCCAATCCTTCTGTTATAGTAAATACTTTTGCCATTTGTTTATAATTACTGATTAGAATGATAACTGAATTCTAAAACAGCTGATTCTCCTAAAATTATCTGATCTCCTTCTTGCAGTGCGTGCCCCAGTTCTGTGAAGGTAAGTTTTACAGAATTATGCTCCTTTACAGACCTTATTTTTACTTTATTTCGGGGAGGCACACCACCATCATCAGCAAAAAGCATAAAAGCTGCAGCATCATTATTCCATTCTATATGGGCATGTTGCCTGCTTATGTATTTGTTGCATTCATTTGTGCTGGAATCTGGAAAGGCAATGTTATTAACCCTGATAAAGCCGTCGCTATCCTGTGCCTGTTTTTCCCTGCCAATATTAATCTTGCCATCAGAAGAAGAGAGGGTATATTCGGCTTTCTCGGCCTCACCACTTAAAATTCTTATGTATGCTGTTCCTGATTTTTGTACTGCTGCATGTTCAGGTGTTTTTATGTAAAGGGCCACTTCCAGATTAGGCATTTTTATGGCTTGCTGAGGTAGCTCGTCCACAAAAACAGTTTCCATTGTCCAGGTTTTGGGAAGGTCTATTGCAAAATCATCAGCTATTCTTTGTACCTCATTTTTGAAATGATGCTCCTCTTCGGCAAAAACCGCCGATTCATACATGTATTTTTCTACAGGTATACAGGCAATGTAGAGCTGGAAACCTTTAATGTGTTTTCCTTCTCCGCCTTCCATTTTTTGTAGTTCCTGCTTAATGAAAACAAGTATAGCCTCCCTGATGGCTTTAACATCCTGTGGCTTTTCTGAGGTATTTTTACTAAATAGGTTAAACATGTTTTATCCTTTCTTTAACTAGTTGATGCTATCTTTTTTTACTACTATGTTTTCTTTTATAACAGGTTTTGCAACAGGCGGTTTAAAATCTTTGATATATCCAAGATCCAATAATGCTGGTACAACGTGTTTTCCGGCAAGTTGTACCGCTTTACTTGAGCCCCTGGTAGATTCTATACGAATACAAACAACAACGTGACCGGGACCTGATTTTTTGGGCGCAAAGAACACATACCAGCCGTCATTAATTCGCTCTTTTTTCCAGATCCTTTCTGGTGTTCCTGTTTTACCTGCTACAGTAATGCCCAATGTATACCGCTTATTGGCACTCTGCTTAAGCATGTAATCTGTAAGCAAAGCCGCGTATTGCGGGTCATTGGCCAACTTAATACCTGGCTTAACTTTAGTTGTAGAATCGCTGATCTTTAAAACATAACGATTAGCAACTAATGTGCCCTTATTAGCCACCCCGGATATTAGCCTTGCAACAGAGGCGGGGGTAGCAATTAACTCGCCCTGCCCCCAGGCCATCCCGGAAATACCTTTAGCCCTGGTGCGACGTATATTTGATGGATCATATCTCGGCTTAGTATTAAACTCAGTTTTACGCCAAAGATTCATCCACTTGTTCTCTTGTTTTGCATTACTGGTGTCCTTATCAAAGTAATAACCTAATAAAATAAACATTGTTTGAGTTTACAATTGCACGCTCCAATGTAATATTTCCTGTTTCATCCGGTTCTATACCTTTGGTTCTGATCCTTTCATAGGAACTTACTGTAAAAGATCTTTTGGCTGCATTAATGCCCAGTTTGTTAAAGGCAGCCATTGCTGTTAAAACCTTAGCGGTAGAGCCTGGCTGTGTTGCGTAGGTAAACCCAAGATCTGCATTGGTATACCAGCCGGAAAGCTTGTTCTGTTCGTTGGTAGTCATGTTTAACAGCTCCCAATCCTTAACTGGAGGTAAGGGATAAACTGATGAAGCAAGTACATCGCCCGTTGAATCTTCCATGATTACCACGGAAACCCTGCTTTTTCTTAGTGAGGTATCCAAACCAACAGAATGCTGGATGGTTGACTGTAAACGTGCATCTATGGTGAGCTTAACATCTCTGTTTCTTTTTTTGAACGATTCAACCTCATTGCTGTTGATTCCTGCCAGTAGTAAAGGAGCCAGGGCGGCATAATCTCTTTTGCTTACCGTCATCTCTTTTACCCCTCTCGGCAGAAAGCGGTCTTCACGGTATTTATTCGCTTTTGTATTGAAGGAGGTAATAGGTGTATGGAAGCCTCTAAGCTCTGCTGCATGTTCATACTCGGCAAAATACCCGTTTGTGCTACCGTTAAATACTCCCGTGTTTGCATCACCTATCCAGAAAAAGGTTTGCTCTTCGAAAGGATAATACCTGTCGACCCGTTTATGCATGGCCGAATCGAGATTATAGCTAATGCCAGATGTTCTTAACGTGTCTGCCTGTTTCCTGACAAAGTCAGGATTACTTGTTGCAAGAACCCTTCCTTTTCTGTCGTATAACTGGCCCGCTTCTAATTTGTTCATTAAAATTGCAATGCGGGGATTATAGCTAAACATGCGTAAACCACTTCTATCGGCTACAAGCGATGGCTGTACTACCCATTTTTTATTATTGGCAATATATCTTGATATGGTGATGGTTAACAGAAGAACGGCGATACTGGCAGATAAAAGTGCCGGTACAAGGTTCTTATCTTGCTGTTTGGTAATAAATGCCATCTGTACATCTGTGCCTCTGATTAAAGAAACGGAAAGCAAAATGCCGGCTGCCATCATATTTGCTACCAGTGATGACCCACCATAGCTGATAAACGGTAATGCAACACCTGATAGGGGCAATGCTCCTGTAGAACCACCGGCAATGAGCAGGAACTGCACAAACATACTTATCCCAATACCTGCGCAGAGATAAAATAGAAATGGAGTGCCCGTTTGCCGGCCTATAATTATTGACCTGTTTAAGAAAATCAGGAACAACACAAATATGCTCACTATACCTGTCCACCCGAATTCTTCGCCTATGGCTGGCAATATCATGTCGGTGTGCGCCTCTGGTATTGTTTTGGCAAAACCTTCGCCTACACCCTGACCGGTTAAGCCACCACCAGACATAGCCCAAATGCCGTTTGCTACCTGGTCTCCGCCATAGACTTCGTTATTCCATGGGTCTTGCCATATAGATTTACGTTCTGTAAGCCGGTTAACAGGCCCCGGGATGAGTTTGTCGAGATAAGGAACCTGATCTATCAATAAGAAACCCGCGATGATCATGATGACCATTATTGCCGATTCGCTGGTCTGTTTTTTATTGATCAGCATGGCCAGGCCAATCAATACAACGGTAACCAGACTGGCTATCCAGATGTTCAAAAACCAGACAGTTAATGTGTAAGTAATGATGGCAATGAGCATCATCATGAAATCGCCACGCGAGAAAGAAAACAGTATGATAAATGTAAAACACACCACCATTGCAGGGCCCAGATCGCCCAGAACCAGGTACATCAGGATAGCGATGCCCATTGCCACAAGTGCGAATGAGAAGAAATACCATCTTTTTTGCCAGCTGCGGTATTCGGTGATAAAACGCTCGTTACTGGCAAAAAAGCCTGCAAGAAATAAAATGATGGCATATTTTACGATCTCACTGGGTTGTACACCAAACAGGTTTACTTTTACACCACTGCCCTCGGGGCCATTTCCGAAAATGATGGTTAAGGCCAGTAGCGCCAGTGCCAGCCCCGCCCATTGCCACCCGTTTGCTTTTCCTGAGTTTTTATTAAGCACAAGCATCCGGTAAAACCTGGAGTCGACATTAAACTTCCGGAATTTAATGAGCATTAATATAATGATGGCGAAAACGCCCATGCCAAAAAAAACAAGGGTATCTTTTGCTAAAAAACGATCTCGTAATGGATCCTGTAAACTGAGTAAGGCTATAAACGAGAACCCCGTCATTAGCATAATGATGGGTAAAATAAGCTGATCTGCCTGAGGAAACTTAACGCTTAGCAGGAAATGTAACAGGAAAAATCCTGCAAAAAAACTTCCGGTAATGATCCAGAACCATTTATTAAATTCATCAGGAGTACGTACTATCAGCGATTTTTCTTTCTTTAAGATTTTAAAATCCCTTGCAGAAAAAAGCCGGATAGTATGTTGTGTTTGCTTAAACGTAAACGAAGCATCTTTTTGAAGTTCCTGTATGCCCTGTGATCTTCCGAATTGAAAGCCGGGTTTTAGGGGTAACAGCTCAAAGGCTTTGTCTTCAGGTAAATTTAAAAATGCAAAATTCCCGTTGGCATCTGTTCGGACATATGATATTAATCCCGCTGATTTTACTTCTACCTCATCATCAACATAAGCACTGTCCTGAGGAACTATCATTTGTAGTTTTATCAGAACGCCGGATACGGCTTTATTGGCAGTATCTATAATCTTACCCGATATGCTATGGACCCCTAGTTTAAGGTCGGTTTGAGCAGGTAACTGAGGAGGCCGGTTTCTTTCCTGGGTAAAACGCAAAGAGTCGTCGCCGGTATACCCAAGTAATGCGCGCGAGTCGCTAGCTCTTTTTTTGAAATTTTGTCCTCCAGAGGCAAAAGCATAATCCGCCTCAACAAAGAATTTGCTTTTATTCAGCTCCCCAACGTTATCAAGCGGCTCTTTAAAAGACTTAACGCCTTTTGCAACAGTTTGTTCTATTAGGTTTACGTCTTTTTTGTCTTCAAAATAGTACCCCTTTTCAAGTAAGGTTTTTATGAGTTCACCTGGATTTTTAGCATTCAGGTTCATCATGGTTCCATTGTCCAAACGGAAACCCACGTCGGCAAAATTGCGCTGTAAGGTATTGAAAAGTGTAAAGAATAATGATCCTAACACGATGGTTATCAGTATAATAAAAGCACGTTCTATTTTCCTGCTCTCCATACTAATGACTTCCAGTGGTTGGTAATGAATCTGTTTTAAAAGAACTGGCAGGTATTTTTCCCTGGATATACATGTTCTGAGGCAAATTATAAGTAGCTTCTATGGAATTAACACAGTTGTTGAACCGTACATTTTTTAGCTGCAGTACATTGTTTTGGGATAATATGGCCGTATGGAAGTTTTCAAATGTGATGTTCTCTAAAAACACATACTTACTGATTGGTTTAATAGACACAGCACTGCCTTTATATGCTGAATCACTTCTGATGATAATAGGCGTTTTAGCAATGATGAAAAGCGTATCCTTATTAAAATGTATATCCTCATTAAGTATAATTGGCGATTTGAACAGGGAATCGGAAATGATTAGCGTGTTCCCAACCAATTTGTTAATCGTGTCCTGAAGTTTTGCTTCCTGCTCATTACGGACAGGTTGCAAAGCTGTCAGCTTTTGCTGCTTGATGGCATTTGAACGGACGTTATTTTGCCATAGCAGATAAAGTGCGAATGCCAGAAAAACAATGCAGAGTACAGACAACAGTGTTACCAAACCCTTATTGTTTTTTTGTACCACAGGAATAGCAACAGGAGTAATCTCTTTTTGCACCGTAACCTCTTTAGGGGCAGCATGGGTTATTGAAGGCTGGTGATTTACAATAGATTTTGGGCTTTTTACTTTTACTGCAGGTTTTGTTGCCTCATGTACCAGTGATTGTTTACCATTTTTAACCAAAACAACAGTTATATTGTCGCGTCCACCATTATTGTTAGCTGCTTGTATAAGCTCAGCTCCTTTTTCCTGTAAAGTGGTCTTTTTGGTCAGAATGTCTGTAATGCCTTGTCTGTTAACCATGTCGGAAAGGCCATCACTACAAAGCAATAACAAATCACCAGGAAGGAAAGGGGATTGGCCGGTTTCTATATAATCGTCCTGTGCTGCTATTTTTGCACCAAAACCCAAAGCTTTATTAATCTCGTTACGTTTGGGATGGCTCATGGCCTGTTCTTCGGTAAGGCGTCCGCTATCTTCCATGAAGCCTACAAAAGATTGATCTTTTGATATTTTAACCAATGATCCGTCGCGAAGTAAGTACAGCCGCGTATCACCAACATGCGCGTAATAGAGCAGGTTTTTTTGAAGATCGATAACTGCCAGTGTAAGTACACAGGCCATGTTTTCATGTTCCTTAACTTTTTGTTTTTCGGCCATTATCTGTCCATCGGCAGCAATAATAGCATCCTTCATCAGCGAAGGCAAGTCTTTACGCTGACTGTTCAGGTGTTGTAAAATTGACTGTCTGGCAATCGCCGAAGCAATTTCGCCTCCAGAATAACCCCCAACCCCATCTATCACACAGGCAATAACCAGATCGTTAGCTGCCGTAGTTTCGGCAATAAAGGTATCTTCATTATTATCTCTTACTTTTCCTGTATCGGTTAGTCCAAAGTAATTTCTATCCATTTTATTTGGGCGAATTTTTAATGTCTCTAAAATGTGCGATCAATAAAATGATGCATATAATGAATAACGCTATAGATAAGATATGCGACATATATCAGGATTTAAATATGTTAACACCAATAATTCCGTTCAATATAAGTCGAGAGTTAACAGGTAGTTCAGACCATTTAGGTCCGGTAATGTCACTTCTTTCAATTAGATTCTCGTTTAAAATGGTCTTTTCACCAAAAGAGGCTACATAGAACTTATCTTCGGGTCTGTTGTATCTTATTTTAAGATGAGGCGTATTTACCCACTCAGACGGAATCCTGAAAATATGATTTTCTTCCCTTGTTTCCTCGTTTCCGGAAACCACTATATCGTCTGCTTTCATCAGGTATTCTAATTTTTGTCCGGAGTAAGCTTTATCTGGAATAGTAGTTTCAAAACGTGCCAACACCACTCTTTGGCTATCATTTATTGTCTTTTCTTCAGGTTTCTGTATATCTACATAAGGGATCTCATAGTATCCTTCGCTGTAAAATATAAAGTCTTTTAGAATATCATTGTTTATGTCGAATGTTTGGGCCAGCCCTGTTTGCCGTGGTATAAAGGTAACTCTAAGATTTTCTTCTTTTTGCGTGCTGTCTGGCAATAATTTTCCTATAAAACTAATATCTCCAGGTTTATAATCCGGGTGAGATACAAATCTGAATACCCATTTATTACTTGACGGTTCTACCTTTTTACCATCTGCAACCTGTTTGTTTAATATTTCATAAAAGTTGTCGACAGATTCCTGAGATATTAGACCAAGAATACCTTTTTTGTTATCTATAAACTCACGATAATCGTCGGGATTAAGGCATATAATAAACTCATGATAAAATACCACACGTTCCGCAAATGACAATTCTGATATGGATTTCCGAAATTCTTCGATGATATATTTATAAACCTGGTTAGGTGTAAGCGGTTTCGACTTGCCCGATGATGTGGATCCATTATTGGTTAAGAACCAGTCCTGGATGCCCATGCGTTGCCAAATAGAAGGTTTTGTACTCATTTATAATTGCTGTAGTAAATATTAGATCGAAAGATAAGGAAAAAAAACATTGCCAAATGGCCCTTCATAGATTTAACAATTACAACGATGATTTTGTGTTGGGAGTATGAAGGAGTTGGTTAACTTTGCGGGAACTTATGAAATTATCTATTTTCTGTTTGTTTAGCCCTTTCTTCTTTTTGTTTTCGGGGTTTCCGGTTTTTGCACAGCAAGATACAATTGATTGCGTTAAAGTACTTGATACTGAACCCTATTTTGTTAAGCATAAAACTGCAGAACAAGACGTAATGCTGAAACGTGATATAGAGATTTTAAAACACTGCGGTAATTTTGATAGCATTGACAATGAGTTTTTTAAAGGGTCGATATTAGGCGCTTTAATGCTGGATCAGGTAAGATTGGGGAAACCGGCTACCTACAGAACGCTGATTGAGATGTTGACCGTTTTTAGAGAGACGGCATCCTATAAAGATTTTGCTGAAGGCATGGTATTATACAGAAACCTAAAAAAGAAGAAGGTAAGTCTGGAAGAATGGGAAACAGATAAAGAGCTATTTGTAAGAATGGGTTTTACGGTTAATGACCTTGAAGATTTTAAGGTGTTTCTAAGCAAGCCGGAACATATTAAGCTTACCTATGGCGAGGCTTTAACTCAATACATGGCGGAAATTGAGGCCATGAGTATCGACAAATAAGAAAGCGGATAGTATGTAGCGTTTTTGATATATTTTACGTTTAGTGATGAAAAGGATGTTTATGTTTAAGAAAATAGCGATGCTTGTTTGCGCAGTAGGGGTAATACTGCTGGCAGCATGTGATAAAACAGATAATTCAAATTGCCAGGATAAAATTTGCGATGAAAGTTTTGCTACTTTGGTATTGAAGTTCGTAGATAAAAATGGAGAAGGAGTAGCTGTTGATAATTATAGTGCTGTAAATCAACGTACGGGCGATACTTTAAGTGTTGCGACAAGTGATATCAATTCTGAAACTGGTATTTATATTGTGGCTAGCGACCGCCATATCAGCAAACTTTCAGAAAGTGGAGATAGTGTTAAAGTTACCGGAACGTATACCAAAAGTGCACAGACCAAGTCGGCAATTATAAAGGTAAAAGGAGGGAATTGTGCCTGCCATATATCAAAAATTGATGGGCCTGAGCAAATTAAGTTTGATTAATTTGCTGGTTCGGCAAAATACTCCCTCCTTTTAGCAGACCTTATTTATCTGCTTTAATTTCTACTCGTCTATTTAAAATTCTTCCTTCTTCAGTAGAATTTGAAGTTACTGGCTGACTTTCGCCAAAACCTTTAACGGTAAAGTTAGATGCATTTAAACCTGCATTAACAAGATAAGACTTAACTGAATTCGCTCTGTCAACAGACAAAGACATGTTTCTTTCCGGTGTACCTTCTGCTGAAGAGTGTCCGTTTAAGACAAATTTAGCTGTAGGGTCCTTTTTAATTTCGGCAACGGCTTTATCTAAAATTGGGAATGAAGCCGTTTTTAACACGTCAGAGTTAAATTCAAACTGAATGTTTTTGAAGTTAAAATCTGGTTCAGGTGCAGGAGCTGGTTTTTCTGGCTCTGGCGCAGGAGTTGGTGCAGGTTTTTCTGGCTCTGGCGCAGGTGCTGGTTTCTCAACCGGAACCGGATTTGGTTTCGCTACTACTTTCTTTGTTTTACACGAATACATCGAGATTGACAAAAGTCCGATGACTGCAAGGAGCGAAATTGTTTTTGTAATTTTCATTTGAGTTTTATAAAATTTAGTTCATTTGTTATGTGCACAAAAGGTATTAATTATATCTTAAAATGCAAATAAAATAACATACTAATAACGCCAGTTATATTAAGAACGTGTGTTCTACTAAATTTATTTAAAAAATGAAGTGTTTGTGCTCATGTAAATCCGCTGATTAAACAAGTCGTATTGAACGAACTTTTGCCCCTTTATTGTCGGATTTTAGTTTGATGTTAATAGGTTGTTAAATTATTGCGTCAAACACATTTATTTGGGCTTTTTTGTGTTTGTTCTTTTTGTTCACTTTTGCCTTTTTGGAGGTATTGAGTCTTTATAGTTGTAATTTTGGGCATACAAGAGCGTAGGATTATTGCTTTTTATTGTGTTTTTTAAAATGTTGTTGAAATATTTAGTTGAAAGCGCATAATTTTCTTGATATAGAGCTACTTTGAATAAAATCATGGTGCTTTTCTGTATAAAAATCCTGCTTCTGTAGAATATGTTAAATGATATTCGAAGAATACTCGAAGTTGAACCCTAATCATCCCTCAACAACATGAAAACTCCCATTATTATTGGAATAACTCCATTTGAAAGGCCTGATGTAAATCTTGCCTGTGCGGTGTCAAATGCGAAGGCGTTTCCTGTACTTCACCTCGGAAGAGATAAAGCCGTAGCTGCCGATGCGTTAGAGCAGTTGTCAGAAAAATGTTCGACAGGATTTGGCGTGTGCCTGATTTCGGACGATCTTAAGGATGTTGTTTTTCCTGAACAGGTAACTATGGTTATACTGCCGTATGGAATACAAATTACCAGAAAAAAACAGGTTAAGCTGTTTTATCAGGTTTGCAATGTTGAAGATGCCAAAAAAGCCCAGGCCGAAGGAGCTGACGGGATTATAGTAAAAGGTAATGAAGGTGCCGGTAAGGTAGCCTATGAGTCATCATATATCCTATTTCAACGCATTGTTAAAGAGGTTAAAAATATAAACATATATGTACAGGGTGGTGTTGGAATACATACTGCTGCTGCTTTAATTGCGTCTGGTGCAGCAGGAGTTGTATTGGACAGTCAACTTGCATTGTTCCCTGAATGCAGCGTTCCAGACCCCATAAAACAAATCTGCGAAAAATTAAGTGGTAACGAAACCAGACTGATTGGGGATTTCAGGGTATTGGTGCGACCGAATTCACCTGTACTTGCTGAAGAGGCCACAGCCAAAGATCTTGAACCTTATTTTAATGGGTTTGATCTGGAGCGCTCGTTCCTCCCAATGGGGCAGGATATTGCGATCTCAGCAGATCTTGTAAACCGGTACAGAAAATTAGACAAGTTAATATTTGGGATTCAGGAAGCTGTTCACGGACATCTTAATCAGGCTAAATCAATCAACGTGATTAGCGTTGACAATGCATTGGCAAGAGATTTAAATATTACCTATCCGATAGCACAAGGGCCTATGACAAGGGTTAGTGATGTAGCACCTTTTGCTAATGCTGTAGCTGAAGCGGGGGCATTGCCTTTTGTTGCACTATCATTGTTAAAGGGAGATCGAGCAAAGGAACTGATCAGTGAAACTAAGAGACTTGCGGGAAATAAAACCTGGGGCGTAGGCATATTGGGTTTTGCTCCTCAGGAGTTGCGTGATGAGCAGCTGGAATATATAAAACAAGAGATGCCTCCGGTAGTGTTAATTGCGGGTGGCAGACCGTCGCAAGCTAAACCGCTTGAAAAACTGGGTATCAAAACCTTTCTTCATGTGCCATCGGTTTCACTCCTGGATATGTTTTTAAAGGAAGGCGCCAGGCGTTTTGTTTTTGAAGGGCGAGAGTGCGGCGGGCATGTTGGGCCGTTATCGAGTATGGTTCTTTGGGAGAAGCAGATTGAGCGTTTATTAAAAGAAGATCAACCGGAACAGATCAGTGTGTTTTTTGCTGGTGGCATCCATGATGCTTTATCAACCGCATTTATTGCTGTAATGGCAGCGCCCTTAGCAGCAAAAGGTGTAAAGGTTGGGGTGTTGATGGGTACTTCATATTTATATACCAGAGAGGCAGTAGCTACGGGGGCTATTCAGGATAAATTCCAGGAACAAGCAATGGTGTCTAACGATACGATATTATTGGAAACAGCACCAGGTCACGAAACCAGATGTTTAAATTCTCCGTTTGCGGCATTCTTTAATGAAGAAAAAGAAAAGCTCCAGAAAGAAGGTGTAGATAAAAAGGAAATCTGGGCAAAGCTGGAAAGCTTAAATGTTGGTCGCCTGCGCATTGCAGCAAAAGGAATTGAACGCAAAGGTGATAAACTGGTAACCATTGATGAAAAGGATCAGTTGCACCTGGGTATGTACATGATTGGGCAAATAGCGGCAATGCGTAATGAGGTTGTTTCTATTTTAGATTTGCATAAAGATGTTGCTGTAGGCAACTATAAATATATTGAAAACGCAGCATTGGCTGCACTTCCTGAGGCTAACGGAAAATCACTAAACGTAGCCATTGTAGGAATGGCCTGTATTTTTCCGGGCGCAAAAAATATTGAAGAGTATTGGCGTAATATTATTCTGGGGAACGATTCGGTAACGGAAGTTCCGGATGAACGCTGGAATAAAGAGCTATACTATAATCCGGAATCAACGGAGAATGACATGTCGCATTCTAAATGGGGTGGTTTTATCCCTAAGATTGATTTCGATCCATTGGAATATGGAATTCCCCCACAATCGTTAGCGGCAATTGAGCCAACGCAGTTATTGAGCCTTATGGTAGCCAAACAGGCAATGGAAAATGCCGGTTATAGAGAGGGTAACTTTAATGCAGAGAACGTATCTGTAATAATAGGAGCCGAAGGTGGGAATGACCTTGCCAATAGCTACAGTTTCAGAGGTTTCTTTAAACAGGTATTTGGCGAAATGYCGGCTGAACTGGACGAACTGCTGCCGAAAACAACAGAGGATTCTTTTCCTGGAATTTTAGCCAATGTAATTTCAGGACGTATTACAAACAGGTTAAATCTTGGTGGGCGCAATTATACTGTTGATGCGGCATGCGCTTCATCTTTAGCGGCTATCGATTTGGCTTGTCAGGAATTGTTCCTCGATAAGTCGGATATGGTACTTGCTGGTGGGGCGGATGTACATAACGGTATCAATGATTACCTGATGTTCTCGAGTACTCATGCTTTATCCCGCAAGGGAAGATGTGCAACGTTTGATGCTGAGGCTGACGGTATTGCCTTAGGTGAAGGTGTAGCTATGGTGGTGCTGAAAAGGTATGAAGATGCTTTGAGGGACGGTGATAGGGTTTACGCTGTAATTCAGGGTATTGGTGGTTCAAGTGACGGGAAGAGCCTTGGTTTAACAGCCCCGCGTAAATCTGGTCAGGTTAGGGCGCTTGAACGTGCATATGGGCAGGCGGGCATCTCGCCATCAGTTCTTGGACTGGTAGAGGCACATGGAACGGGTACCGTAGTTGGCGACAGAACAGAGCTTAGTGCTTTAACTGATATGTTAAATGAATCAGGCGCGAGGGCAAATCAAACCCATCTGGGATCAGTGAAAACCCAGATAGGCCATACCAAATGTGCGGCAGGTTTAGCAGGTTTAATAAAAGCTGCTTTATCTGTTTATCATGGCGTAAAACCGCCAACCATTAACTTAACAAAACCTAACAGTTATTATAACAGTAGTACAAGTCCTTTCGCTTTTCATACCGAAGCCGGGTTGTGGATGGAAGATAAACGTTATGCAGGGGTAAGTGCTTTTGGTTTTGGAGGTACTAATTTCCATGCGGTTATTGAAAGCGATCATAAAGTTTCTGAACAGGCATCTGCATTAACTTCATTGCCGTCTGAACTGTTTGTTTTTAGAGGCGATACCTATGAGGAAGCCAAAAAACAATTGAGTAATGTAAAGGCTTTACTGGATGAAAACGACAATATAGATTTAAAGGACATTGCCTTTAGCTTGGCCATGGGAAATACTAAGCAGATACAGCTGAGTATTGTAGCTGATAGAGTTGAAGACCTGATTATGAAGATTGACCTGGCTTTATCGGGCGTTGAAAGTAAAGATACCTATATCACTAAGAAGAGAGCCGGTAAGGTAGCGTTTATGTTCCCCGGACAGGGTAGTCAGCGTATCAATATGGCAAGAGATCTTTTTGTGATATTTCCCGCCATGCGGAAACTGCTAAACAACAGGAGTAAATATGAACAAGTCCTTTTCCCAAATGCGGTATTTGATGAAGCTTCTTTAAAAGCTCAAAAAGAAAGAATTAAGGATACCCGTATGGCGCAGCCGCTTTTAGGTATTGTGGATCTGGCAATTGCTAATTTTCTTAAAGATTTGGGTATTGAACCTGACATGGTTGCAGGACATAGTTATGGTGAGTTACCTGCTTTGTGTTTTGCCGGTGCTTTTGATGATGATCAACTGGTGTTTTTGAGTGAACAAAGGGCCAAAGCGATTCTCGATGCTGTAGAAGATGGAGATACGGGGGCTATGATTGCGGTAACCAGTAAGGAGGATGAGATATTTAAGGTGATTGATGGCATGAAGGATGTTTATGCAGTAAACTATAATTCGCCAACTCAATTGGTAATTGCAGGTACAACGCCTGCAATTAAAAAGCTTGCAGAAATACTTAAAACTGCTAAAATTTCTTTCAGACAATTGGAAG
>NZ_JBFTIZ010000020.1:0-24491 GCF_056395165.1 Pedobacter sp. 10L46_2 | reverse complement strand
GTATAGACATTTCAAAGCGGTTATTCCTTAGAGCGGTTGCAAATAAAACCAATGTTTATATCGGGGAGCAGTTTTCAGTTTCCTATAAATTATATACCAATATTGATCTGGTAGACAATGCGCTTGATAAATTGCCGGATTTTAATGGTTTCTGGAGTCAGGAGATCAAAAATAACAGCCAAAATGTACAGTGGGAGATCGAAACTTATAATGGTGAAAAATACCATGTTGCAACCCTGAAACAGATTATTCTTTTTCCGGAGCGTTTTGGCAAGCTCACGCTCGATCCTTTGGCGATGACTTTTGTGGTAAGGCAAGCTGCACCTTCAAATGATCCTATTGAACAGTTTTTTGGAGGTTCTTATAAGGATACAAAATACAAGATTAAAAGTACACCAATTACCATTAATGTGAAACCTTTGCCGGAAGCAGGCAAACCAGAGGGTTTTAATGGGGCCGTTGGAAACTTTTCTATTGGGGCTAACTTAGATAAATCATCAGTTAAAGCCAATGAAGCATTAAACTATACCCTTAAAATTACCGGATCAGGTAATTTAAAGTTGTTAAAGGCTCCGGAATTAACCCTTCCGGCGGATATAGAAAAGTATGATCCAAAGGTAAACGATGATATTAAAGAGACCATGACCGGTGTTTCCGGCAGTAGGGAGTATAGCTATTTACTTATCCCAAGGCATGAAGGCAATTATACAATTGAACCGTTAAAGTTCTCTTATTTTAATCCAGCAACGGGAAGATATGTGAGCCTCACATCCGGATCATTTCCCGTAAAGGTGGCAAAAGGCGACCCAGGTTCAAATGTTACCGCTTATGCAACAGGTGGACAGCAGGATGTTAAAACGCTGGCAAAGGATATTGCTTATATTAAAACAGGAAACCCTGGTTTAACAAAAGATGGCGAAGGCTTTTATGGTTCAGCTTTATATTATATGCTCCTTTGTACAGGTCCTGTTCTATTTTTAGCGGCATTTGGATATAGAAAATGGTATAGAGAAAACAACAGAGATGTTATAAAGGTAAAGGGTAGAAATGCCAACAAAATTGCAGCTAAACATCTGGCCAGTGCCCAGAAGCAATTGATCAGCGGAGATAAAAAAGCTTTTTATGAGAACGTATACAGAGGATTGTATGGTTATTTAAGCGATAAATTAAATATCTCTGCCGCGGATTTAAATAAAGAGAATATTGGGGAACAGCTTAAGTTAAGGACTGTTAATGAATCCATAATCGATCAATTAACAGATACGCTAGACCTTTGTGAAATGGCGAGATATGCACCTATTTCTGGTATATCTGAGCAAGAAGTATTTGATAAGGCGAAAACTATTATTAACGATATAGAAGACAATGCATAATCGCTTGAACCACTTTTTTTACAGTTTTATACTGCTGGTGATATCGCCTTTGTTTTTGTGTGCCAAAGGGAATCCGGAGGCGCTGTTTGCGAAGGGTAACAGTCAGTATGCGAAAGCACAATATAAAGAGGCTGCACAATCTTATCAGGAAGTGTTAAATGATGGGTATAAATCAGCTGAGGTATATTTTAACCTGGGTAACGCCTACTATAAAATGGGAGAGATGGCACCTGCTATTCTTTATTACGAAAAGGCATACAAAGTTACGCCAGGAGATCAGGAAATTAGCTTAAATCTTCAGCTTGCTAACTTAAAGATTGCCGATAAAATAGAATCAGTACCAGAATTTTTTCTGACGAAGTGGTGGAAATCTTTCTTTCTGTTTTTTTCTGCACAAGCATTATCCGGGTTCGCAGTTGCGTTTTTACTGCTGGGTTTTGCTTTATTGATTGTTTACCTTTTTGCCATTTCGATCTCAATTAAGAAACCAGCTTTCTACGCTGGTATAATTCTACTTGCTCTGGGACTGTTATCCATTTTTATAGTAAGCACACAAAACAGTTACCTTAATAGTAGCAGTCAGGCTATTGTATTTAATGGCACCGTGAATGTAAAGAGTGGCCCTGATGACAAGTCAAAGACACTTTTTGTGATTCATGAAGGAACCAAAGTTACCATTAAGCAAAACGACAACAACTGGATTAAAGTAGAGTTGCCTAATGGAAACATTGGTTGGGTTGAGGTTATTGCCGTAAAGGAAATTTAAACCTTTCTAAAATCAACAATTAATTCATTCTATTTTGTTTCCGGATGTTCCTTCCCATTGTGGCAGGTAATGCAGGAAATTGCTAAAAGAGCTTTTCCATCTTTGTCTTTACTGCCAATCGGGTGAAAATATTTTTTATTAATCTTCATTGTCATACGCATCATATCTCTGGCAGTTTCTTTTTCCGGTTTTTCATCGCTGGCAAAATCTAGTTTTTTAGGATCGTCTTTTCTTGCTGCATGGCAGAAGTTACATTTTACTCCTAAGGCTGTTTTAAAGCCATCCATAACTTCTTTAAGCTGATCATGACTGATGTCTTTAGGAAGAACCTTCAGGTTTGTAGGCTTTTCGTCGGCCTGCGGCATAAATGCGCTTAGCATAACGACTGTACTTAACAATACAGATAATGTGATGGTTTTTTTGTAGGTCATTTTGAGAAGTTTGATAAACTAATATACTAAATATCAATTAAAATATATTCAGGTAGAAGAGTTGAGAAGTATAATCGTTACAAAGAATTATATTTACACCTTCTGACTACAACGGGACTATTACAGTTAAATAAAATGAAACATAAAAAACGCCTCTACTATTTTGTTATATTAATTTTACTTGTGCTTTTTGGTAGTTTTCTGTATTTCAAACCGGTGCTCAAAACAATGGTTGTTAATGAATTTAGAGATAGGTCGTATGAGAAATTAGTTGGTGTATATGATGAAAAGAAAGATGTTCCGTCTGATGTGATAAACAATATTAAACACGTATCGATTAAATGGAAATCTTTTGCATTAAGTTCTAATAGGAAAGCTTTGCAAAATGCAATAGTAGAAAATAAGAACGTTCTGATTACTATTGAGACCTGGCCAAGTTTTAATGCTGAAAGTATTTCTGTTCTTGATGAGGTTCTGAAAGGCAGCTATGATAAAGAGATCAAAGCATTAGCGAATGTAGCGAACCTGAGTAAAGGATCTGTTTTTGTACGGTGGAACCCGGAAATGGAAGTGCCTGTAAAACAATATCCCTGGCAGTATCAATCCCCATCAACTTATATAGATGCATTTAACTACTTTTCGGTTCATTTAAAAAAACTTGCCCCTAAGGTTAAAATTGTTTGGGCTCCTACAGGATATCCAGGTGATTCAGAATTCTGGCCAGGAAAGAATAATGTTGATTTAATTAGCATTGTACTAGGCAGTGGTGGAGAAAAATTATCAAACATATATCCTTCGAATTTAACTGATTTAGATAAATTAAGATTTAAGCTTCATAGACTCCGATTTATGGATAAACCCGTATTTATATTGTCTGCAGATGGGATGGGGAATGTTCAAAAAACAGATTCCATTCTTAAAAAGATTGAAGTAGAAAGAAACTTATATAAAAACACCATTTATTCGAGTGAAAACTTTAAGGAGCCATTTGTTAACAATCAAATCAGAAAGAATTTAGTCTTGGGTGTATTTGACCCTATGAAGAAACTAATAGATGAGCCGGAAATAGGTGTAGAGCATATATTTGTTGATTGGGGTGAAATACAACGAGGGGAATTTCTAAAGAAATTTAATGAGATTATTACGAGAAAGCATGATGTTATTTTAACGATGGAACCTTGGAAAAGTACCAGTAATCTTCCTGATCCAAATGTACTGCAAAGTACGTTAAACGGAAAATATGATAAAGAGATTTCTAAACTTTACAGCGTAATTGCCAATGTTAAACAAACCGTATACCTGCGCTGGGCACATGAAATGGAAATTCCTATTCATCGTTATACCTGGCAGAGCCAGGATCCCGTGGTATACATAAATTCATTCAGGTATTTTATGAATTTCTTAAAAGAGAAACCTAAAAATATTCAAAGAGTTTGGGGACCAGCTGGAGACAGAGGCTCGGCAGATTGGTACCCTGGCAACGATGTGGTTGATTATATCAGTATTGCTATATATGGTTTACCGGATAAAAACATTACTGATGAAAATATGCAGGAGGCTTTTAGCAACATATTTCAACGTAAAAGCTATAGAATGAGGTTCTTCAATAAACCAATATTTATAACTGAGTTCGGTGTAAAGGGGTCGGAGAAATATCAGGATAGATGGTTAATAGATGCTGCGAAAACCATTCAAAACGACAAGCAGATTTTTGGTGCATGTTACTTTAATTTATACGACAATCCGAAAGCCTGGGGCCATATAAAAGCTCCTGATTGGAGCATAAGTAAAAACTCATTAAAGAAATTCAGTTCAGAACTGAAACAAAGTTTTACTTTAAAATAATTAAGTTTTAAGTGTTTGCAGGGATTTGTTATATTTAGCGTATTATAAACTTGGGATGCTCTTAACTTTAAGAAAATATTTATTTTTTTTTCTCTTTTTAAGTACGCTGTATGCTTGCTCAGACAGCCGGTCAAAACGATCTGGTAAAGTTTTTATTGAGCAGAAGGACGGTGATTTTAAATTATTTAGAAACGGGAAACCCTTTGCTATTAAAGGCGCCGCCGGTTCTGAACATTTAGACCTATTGTCTGAACTTGGGGGAAATACCATCAAGACATGGGATACCACCCACATCGACTCTATACTGAAAAAGGCAAACGAGGCAAACATTGCTGTCATCATTGGCTTACCAATACCTGAAAGCAAACACATGTACTTTTATAATGACGATGCAAAGGTCGCCAGCCAATTTAAAGCGATAAAAAAGTTAGTTAACAGGGTGAAAGACAATCCTTCTGTACTAATGTGGTGTGTAGGTAATGAGCTTGTTTTTCCACATAAGCCCTCTTATAATAAATTTTACGGGGCATTTAATGATATCGTTGATATGATCCATAGTGATGATCCAGATCATCCGGTTACAACTACTATGATAAACTTTCAGCGTAAAACGATCTTTAATCTTAAGATGCGAACCAATGTAGATATTATATCATTCAATATTTTTGGCAGAATAGAATCTTTAAGTCAAGAGTTAAAAGACTTTTCCTGGTTTTGGAAGGGACCTTATCTGTTAACTGAATGGGGCATTGATGGCCCATGGGACGGGACTGCGGAAACAGCCTGGGGTGCTAAGATAGAGCAAACAAGTACAAAAAAAGCTGAGCAATATTATTCCAGATATAAAGAGAAAATGCCTGTAAATGACGGAAGATTGCTGGGCTCATTTATTTTTTACTGGGGACAGAAACAAGAAACCACACATACCTGGTTTAGTATTTTTGATGATGCAGGAAACAAAACGGAAGTAGTAGATGCTGCCGAAGCTATCTGGAAAGGCAAGCCATTGACCACCACAGCACCAAAATTAAACTATATGCTCCTGAACAGCAAAGGGGCAAAAGATGATATATTTCTAAAGCCAAATGAGAAAAATACCGCAGAAGTATTGATGTTAAACGGTGATGTCAATGTTAAAAGAATTGTTTGGGAAATTTATCCTGAAGATTGGTATAAAATCAACAATGTAAACAACACTAAAAAACCTTTACTTATTAAGGGGCTTATTGAGCACACTCAGGATTTGAAGGTTATCTTTAATACTCCAATTAAAGAGGGACCGTATAGAATATTTGCAACAGTTTATGACGATAAAGGTTATGTGGCAACATGTAATACACCATTCTACGTATTAAAAACAGATGAAGATAGTAGAGCCAGTAATTAATCCAACGAGAAAACAGACTTTCACTTTACGCTTAATGATTGTCATTGGCATGCTTTGCATGGCTTTGTTTCTTAGGGAGCTGTTTTTAACTGATGCCGAAAGTATTCCATTATACTGGATGTTGATGGCCACACTAATTTTCATGTGCCTTAAAATAGTGCACGAATGGATACATTACTTTTATATAACTGTACCGGATACACCTAAAGCGGAAAAGATATATACCGTTGATATATTTACGACTTTCTGTGCCGGAGAGCCTTATGAAATGATTAATGAAACATTAATCGCTATTAAAGCAATTAAATATCCCCATAACACCTTTTTATGCGATGAGGCCGATGATCCTTATCTAAGAAAAATATGTGAGGAACTCGGTGTAGTTCATGTTACCAGAATAAAGAAAATCAATGCAAAGGCCGGGAACATCAATAATGCATTAAGGCAGTCATCAGCAGAACTTTGCGTGGTATTGGATCCCGATCATGTTCCTTTTCCGGATTTTCTGGACCCAATAGTAAGCCATTTTAATAATCCTGAGGTTGGATTTGTGCAAATTGTACAATCTTATAAAAATTATGACCAGAGTTTAATAGCCAAGGGAGCGGCACAGCAGACATTTCAATTCTATGGCCCGATAATGATGACCATGAATAAATATGGAACTGTGCTTGCTATTGGAGCAAACTGCACTTTTCGACGTTCTGCATTGGATTCTATCGGTGGGCACGCGGCCGGATTGGCAGAAGACATGCACACTGCGATGCAGTTACATGCAAAGGGTTGGAAATCAGTTTACGTTCCTGCGGTATTGGCAAGGGGCTTGGTGCCAAGTACTTTATCTGCATATTATAGTCAGCAATTAAAGTGGTCGAGAGGTGTTTTTGAACTATTGGTTACTTCCTATCCCCAGTTATTCAAGAATTTTACCTGGCAGCAAAAGCTGCATTATGGTATTATACCAATGCATTACCTATCGGGTGTCATTTTTCTTATTAATTTTTTGATACCAATATTTTCTTTGGTTTTTAATACCAGTCCTATAAATATCGTTTTCTTTAATTTCATAACAATTAGCTTCCCGCTGGTGATGTCAATAATCCTGATAAGGCATTTTGTACAACGATGGGTAATGGAAGAAGAAGAGCGCGGATTCCATGTAGTTGGGGGGTTGTTAATGATAGGGACATGGTGGATATTTATTATTGGATTATTCTACACGATTTTACGCAAAAAAGTTCCTTATAACCCAACGCCGAAAGATGGTAGGGATGAAAATAACTGGAGTTTAAATATTCCCAATATAGCAGTAATAGCAATCTCTCTCTTTTCAATAATATTTGGATTATATAAAGACTGGAACCCTTACAATTTGATTATGGCAGGGTTTGCAGGACTTAATTGCATTATATTGTCGTTTACAATTGTTGCAAGCAGACAAAGCCAGTTCAGGAAGTTAAAGAGGAAAGTACCAGTACTAAACTCAACAATGAGTTATGTTTCGGAATTTAAAGCGCGCTTCTGGAAACTCAGGAGAAAAATATATAGTGGAGTTAGGAGTACTGCATTAATGATTACCACACTTATTGTTTGTGGGGCGATCTATTTTGTAAATACGCGCTCTGGCAACGAGGTAAAACCACTGCCTTATAATTATAATAAAGACATATTTATTTCAGGGATATTTGCCCCCGAAAAAAGCAACGGGTTAACTTCTTTAAAGCTTGTTAAGCAATACGAAATTCAGAGTAAATTACATTTTGGTATAGTTTCTCTTTACATTCCATGGGGAGATCATGCTGAATCTATGCTGCCCAACTCACTGATAGATTCAATTTACAAATCAAACGCTATACCGATGATTAGTTGGGAACCATGGCAAAGTTTATTTGATAAAGTAAAAAGTTTTGAGGAAGGGCAGAGAGAAGAAAAGGTGTTCTCACGTATCCTAAAGGGTGATTACGATGATTATTTAAATGCTTTTTCTAAGCAAATAAAATCGCTTAAACGCCCTGTTTTTATTCGGTTTGCCCACGAGGCAGACAATCCACAATATCCGTGGTCTGCTAAAGGAGGGAATAGTGCAGAAGAGTTTAAAGATGGCTGGAAATACGTTCACGACTATTTTAATAAAAATGGTGCCTATAACGCGATATGGGTTTGGAATCCCTGGAAGTCTGATGCGGTGTCGGGATATTTTCCTGGAAGGCCATATGTGGATTGGATAGGTGTTACTAATTTAAATTACGGTACTAGAAATGGTAGCAATAGTTGGTACAGTATGGAACAGCTTTATCAGCCATTCCACAAAAATCCTTTATTCAAAACTGATTTACCTGTTATGCTTGCGGAAATGGGATCGTTGCCAGCTGAGGGTAAGCAAGATCAGTGGTTTCAAAATGCGTTTAAAAGCATTAGACGTAAATTCCCGGAAATTAAAGCAGCTGTATTCTTCAATAGTAGCTTAGATAGAAACACGATAGACACAGCTATTGGCAAGCCTCTGAATTGGAAAATTGAAGATTTTACCAAAGTAGGTTTGGCATTAAAAAAATACAACAAAAAGCGAAGCTGGATAAATTATCCAAATGGTATTGAAACTGCTGTAAACAACACAGAAAGTTCTACAAAAAACACTCAGGTTTTATCAGAGATAAGAGGGGTTAATTATGCAAAAGGTCAGATATGGTCTACCAATTACCATGCTTTAAAGAAGAAAGAAATTGTAGCTGATATTTTGGAAATGAAAAAAGTAGGCTTCAATACGATCAAGTATTTTGGGCCAAGTGTATATGACCGAAATGTATTAAATGTTGCTGAAGATAATGGACTTAAAGTAGCCTACAGTTATTGGCTGCCGGATAATAGTGACTTTATTGCCGACAGAAAAGCTTTAGATAGTTATGCGGATAAAGTGTTAAATACTGTAGCAGAATTAAAGGGTAGAAAAGACATCATTTTATGGAATATTGCAAATACGCCTCTGCGTAAACTGGAACATGATTACTATATGCCAGATCTGTTTTTCCCGCGGGAAGCATATATTTCATGGTTGCATAAGTTAGTAAAGGAGATTAAGAAAATAGATCCGAGCAGACCAGTTACCGTAGATCTGTATGCAAACAATAATCTGGGTAAGAATATCGCCATGCTTCATAGCAGGATTCCTGATATCGACTATTTTGGTTTGGTTGCAGATAAGTACTCTGATTCTGTTGCTATGACTGAAATAAAGAATTTTAAAGAACCGTATTTCTTTAGCAGGGTAAATACTTCAGGTTATTTAAAGAACAAGAGTACTAAAGCAGGTGTGTTTATAGCCAACTGGCAAGATGAAATGACTAATCAATTCGTCACATTTGATGGTCTTAAAGATTACTCCGGAAAGAATAAGTTTGAATTTTATGAGCTGTCAAATCAATGGACCGGTTCAAAATTACCTTCAAAGATGCCAATGATAAAGGTATTGTTGCCTTCGGTAACCATTTTTGCGAATATGCCTGTAACATACCGGGCTTTGGTCTTTAATTCAAACGAGTGGAGTTTACCCAAGCCTGAGGCAAACCTGAGGTTTAAATGGAATCTTGTGAAAACTGATTCCTATGGTAATCCTGTTAATGTGATAGAACTGGGAGAGGGAAGTAGTATGACCTTAACCATTCCCGAGAATCCGTCAAGTTATAAACTATATCTCTATGCAATGAATGATAGTGAGGTCAAGATCGTAAGCACTAAACTTAATATTCCATTGAATTAGAGATAAAACATAAAAGGCTACCATTACAGTAGCCTTTTATGTTTTAATCGGTGGACTTGAGGGGGGAGACAATCGAACTTTTTTGGCTAAAATTAGGCATTCCCACTTATCCTATAATCTTCAATGACTGTATAAGTTCATCGACTATTTTCAGGTGATAGCTCATTAAAATAGGGCTACCTGGAAAATTTCCTGAAATTTCTGCTTTTAAAATACTTTCAGTTTCTTTCTCTTCGAAACTAACGGCCTTCATGGTGGCTTCGTAACGCTCGTTGGCCTCCGCTATCCAATGCTCTATTTCTTTTCTTCCACTGTGCGTTCTGCCCTCATCAAAAACTAGTGCTGTTTCTGAAAAACATTTCGCATAAGCAACGCTATCAAAACTGTTCTGCGCTTGTACTAGATTAGTTATTACTTTCGGTAAGTTCATTTTTTTTTTAATTTTTAAAGATGATTAAATTGTTGGTAAGGTGCCTCCGTCGATAACAAATTCAGTTCCTGTCAGATAACTAGCTCTTGGCGAAACTATAAAACCGACCAGTTCAGCTACTTCCTCCGGCTCTGCAGGTCTGCCGAAGGGTATGCCACCCAAGGCATCCATTACGCTTTTCTGGGCCTCCTCAATGGAAATATTTGATCCTTGGGCGATCCTTTCCAAAAAACCTTTTACTGCAGTGGTTTTTATCCATCCTGGAGAAACAGTCAGTACGCGTACACCTTTTGGCGTTACTTCATTTGATAGGCTTTTACTATAGTTGATCAGTCCCGCTTTTGCAGCGGCATAAGGTAAAGTGGAGTCATATAAAGGCAATTTGCCCTGGATTGAAGCAATGTGGATAATAACACCACTTTTTTGTGCAATCATCTGCGGTAAAAATCCCCTGTCTAGTCGAACAGGCGCAAGCAAGTTTGCCTGTAGGGTGGATTCCCAATCTTCATCGGTTAAGGAGGCAAAGCCCCCGGCCGGTGTTTGCGAAGAACCAAGGTTGTTCACCAAAATATCTAGTCTTCCATAAGTCGACAGCACTTCGCTGGTTACTTTTCGGACTCCTTCTGCCTTACTTAAATCGGAAGGAATGAAATGTAGGTTGCTGTTCTCTTTTTCGGGTGCGTTCCTTGCGGTAATGATAACCGTTGCGCCGGCTTGCAAGAGCCTTTCTGCAATTGCCCTTCCGGCTCCTTTTGTCCCTCCCGTTACCAGGGAAATCTTGCCCAATAACTCATTGTTGAAATTAAATTGTTCCATATTTAAGAATTGTTTACGGGACAAAATTGGGGAGTAAAAACAGTTTACACAATTACGGAATTACGATTCGGATAGGGATAAATTTTTCCCCTATTGCACAAAATGGAACATAGGTGTAACTTTATAAAATGTACCAAAGAAAGATAATACCGAATTTGAATTGTGGACTTGATCTTATCGGTGAAGTACTTTTCGGAAAATGGAAAATCCGTTTGCTATGGTTTATCAATGAGGGTCATAAACGCCCAAGCGAATTGCAACGCAAAATCCCAGATGCTTCACGTAGGGTCTTGAATATTCAGTTGAAAGAGTTAGAAGAGCACGAACTGGTGACTAGAAAAATTTTTCCTGTTGTACCGCCAAAGGTAGAATACAGCCTTACCGAATTTGGTAGGACATTAATCCCAGTGATTGCAGCATTAGGGGAGTGGGGTGATGAAAACGAAGAGCGTTTGCGTGATGTGATTTTAAGACAAGTTTAATATTGCTTAATTTCACCTGTACAAGTAACGCTTCTTTGAAGAATCAACTTTAAACACCTCACCTTATAATTCGCACGGATGCTATACAGGAAAATCTGGATGGTAAAGTATCCCAGCTTTTATAGTTCCCCTTGGTCTTGGTCCCGGGTGATTATGCAATTCTGTTTTACCTTACCTTCTATTTACCAGGGTAAAAATTCGTCTGATTGTGAAAAAGTTCCTGTTGGACCATTCTCATCAATTAATGCCATGGCAACGCCAGACTTAGCACCTTCTTCCGGAGTTAAGGGTGCCTGATCTGAACCGATGGATGTTTGCACCCAACCTGGACTAACTGCATTTACTTTAATCTTGGAAGCGTCAAGGGCATTAGCCAGAAAAACTGTGAACTGGTTCAAGGCCGTTTTTGACGCACTATAAGCATAAGGTTTTAAAGCGTATAACCAATGTTCTTTATCCAAATGAACACCAAAGGAACCGGACAAACTGCTGATGTTTACAATACGCCCCGCTTTGCTTTTTTTTATTGCGGGCAATAATGCCTGAGTCAGCTCTACGGTACCGAAATAATTAATATCAAAAGTATCCCGCAGGGTTTGTACGGGTACAGTTTCCGTGTTATTTCCGAACCACACGCCGTCTAAAAATACGGCTGCATTGTTGATTAGAATGTCCAAGACACCATATTCGCTTTCAATATATTTTCTAACGTTATCAATATCAGCCGGATTACTGATGTCAAGTTTAACAAAGATAACATCTAAAGATGCTTCCCTTAAGGCCGCTTCCGCTTTTTTGCCTTCGATTTCATTTCTTGCCCCTAATAAAACTTTAATATTATGAGCTGCTAGTTGTTTCGCTGTTTCAAAACCTATTCCTT
Source organism: Pedobacter sp. 10L46_2 (assembly GCF_056395165.1). NCBI lineage: Bacteria > Pseudomonadati > Bacteroidota > Sphingobacteriia > Sphingobacteriales > Sphingobacteriaceae > Pedobacter > Pedobacter sp. 10L46_2. The sequence goes on along the minus strand of NZ_JBFTIZ010000020.1, from coordinate 12,324 downwards.
TATTGGCTCCGGTTACTAATGCTAACTTTTTCATTTTGCAAGTTGTTTAATTTCAATGCAAATGTAGAGAGGATGACATGGCCAATGTTAGCGTAAATAAAACCGATCCTTACTAAAATCAAACTTTCTTGCGCAAACTTCGAGGAGCAGCTATTCCTTATGTAATTTTCTGTATCCTGTGGGAGAACTGCGGGCATGCTTTTTAAAGAATAAATTGAAATGTGACGGCTCTTCGAAACCGAGTGCAGAAGAAATCTCCGCAATGTTCCAGTTGGTTAATTTTAATAAGATCTTAGCCTCTTGAACAAGTCTTGCTGCGATGATCTCACTTACGGTTCTTCCTTTGGACAATTTTACCTGGCGGTTCAAATAATTGGGATGGAGTGATAGACTGTCTGCGAAATCCTTTGCAGTTTTAAATTTGATCGTATCCTGAGGGGATTCTATGGGAAACTGCGATTCTAACAATCTTATAAAGGAACAGGCGATAACCTCGGTGGTATTATTTGTTTTTACGAAGGAGCTAAACGGAGCGAGTTTTTGTGCATTAAAAATAATTTCAAGTAAATAGGTGCGTAGCAGATTCTCTTTAAAAGGGCTATCGGTTTGTGATTCATCAAACATTTTATTGTAGACCTCAATAAAGTGTTTCGTCTGTTCCTCTGTAAGGGAATAGATGTTCTGCCTGCCTGGTTTATAGATCGGAAATTCAAGTAGACGATAACCACTGTTAACTTTAGTAATAAACTCCTCTTTAAACACGCAACTGATGCCGGAGTACCCTAAACCGGCCGAATGTATCCCAAAAGGAATTTTTGTGGTGGTGAATAGTAAAGAGTTGCCCGAAACATCAATGTTCTTATCTTCAAATTCAAGCCGATAGTTCCCTTGTAATAAAGTGGCGGTGTAAAATTTCTTCCTGCTATATTCCAATGAAAAAATCGGATTCCCGGTTATGCTCAGGTCCAGTATATGAAAAGTATTTGGACTATTTTGGATTGTGTCTGATAAAGCAGTACTATTTGCCGGGTCAATAGAAGATGTAGCATCAGATATTTTCATAAGCAAAAATAAGTAAAATTCAGTTCAAAGATTAGCGCCTAATTTAAATACATCGTTTCAGCCAGTTATTTGAATAAACATCCCTTTGATTTTTGGTCGATGTAGTGGTAAAGAAGGAAAGGACTTTTCAAAGTAGTTTACTGTTAATAATTAGCTAATTACGGTTTTATGGAAGGAAGTAGTTTAGATAATCGAACACTTTAACTGCTTGATATCAAATGATCTATTATTTTTTTTGAAAAAGAAAAAACCTCTAATTTCTGTTTAACTATTTGTTAATCAATAAATTAGAGGTTATTCCGTGGACCCGAAGGGAGTAATTAGGTTGTTGTTAAGTATTTGTTAGTCAAATGGTTATGTGGAGTGGTTGTTTTTTGGTGTAAATGAAGTAGACTATTTATGGTGTAATTTGTTCTTTAGGTCCTCAATATCCTTTCCTTGTTTTTCTATTATTTTTATGAAATGAGACACTGTACTGTTTAGCATTAACACTTCAGTTTGCAGTGCAGCAACTTCTTCTCGAAAGGCAGCTATATCATGCATATTGTTCGACTTCTTATCAGCTTTCATGTTGCCGGATGAATGGAACCACCATTCTTTACTCAATCCAAAATCTTTGACCATCTTATTAACAACAGTATTGTTAACTGGGATGATTCCGGCCTCCATTCTTGAAAGTGTACCTTGAGATATACCAAGTAACTTTGCTGCTGCCATTTGACTATCTGCGATGTGTTTGCTTCTGAATTCAGTAAGTTTCTTTGATTGGGCCTTATCTACAGCCATTGCTACTTTCATTATCTTATATTTTGTGGGATAGGTGATGAGTCTATCGGGTTTATTGTGAATTTGAATCTTAGTTGAAGTGAATGCGAATTAGGGATTAGATACCCTCCTAAAAAATACCTATCATTTAATGCATCATTTTTATATATCAATATATTAAAAAGGACATCGTCATAAGTTGCCTCTTCCATAATCATATCTATAGCAGCGCCTTGACTTTTAAGTCGTTTCGCGTCCAGGGACTGCATATTAATTATTAATAGTTTATCTTCTTCCTCTTTAGGTGGGTAATTCCAGTATTTAGCGTTGAGATAAGCGATGTCATGTAGAAATTCTGAACCGTGGTAGCCAATTTGAAAACCATGCTCAGGCCATAGATTAGAACCGGACAAGTGACTTTCATGTATTATATGCATAGCCGCTGATATTACACGAGAAAGTTTATCTCGCTTAGCTGCCTGTACTTGATTATGTAATTCAGCTTTGGTTGACATTACTCTGAGTAAGTTAGTTTTGTATGAGGTAATGATTTTGCAAACTTATTCATAACCTCAAAAATAATTTGCTCCCTGGAAATTCCCTTGGTGTATTTTACTGGCGAATAGGTGCTTTGGCTCTCACTAAACGAAACTATCTTAGTGGTTTCGTTCGGGTTATATTGAGAGTATAACGTGATCAGCTTGTCTTTAATTTTTGCGATTATTACTGAATGCCCTTTGCCAATATAATATATGTCTTTAGTTTTAAACGGAGCGCTTATTATTTGACCAAACTCCGAGTCTTTTGATCCTATTCCTAAATCTTGATCAACCAAACCTTGGCCAACTGCTTTAAAATTTTGTCCGGCTGTATCATTATTTTCTATTATTATCTTATATGCGCCCTTAAATGGTATCGTGTCAATTTTCTGAGCAAAGGCAAAGCTGTATGTTGTAATTAATATTAGCGTTAATAGTTTTTTCATGGTTCGTTTATAATTCTTACTACATTAAATATTGCCTGTATATCGTCGAGGCTCCACGCAAAGTCTTTATGTTTAGTTTTATCTGAATTAAAAGAGCCTAAATGAATAACACCGTCTTCTACATCTTGATTCAATATAGTTTTGCATACTATACCATATTCTTTATGTATTACTACAAATGCGGCCCAATTATGATAATGTAATCTACTTTTCCAGTGAGACCGTTGTATTTCTCGGCCAACAACAATAGATCCTTCTGCTATTGATTTCTTTGCTGATTCTTTACTTTCGTAGTTTTCCATACTATCCCCAATTATTTCGAACGCAAAGTATTTTCCTCTGTGCTGTTTGTCAACAGTTATTGATATTTTTTTCAGATCTTCTACATATTCCGGGTCCTTAAATCCAGCTGGGAAGCTACCATAAGCGTATTCATCAACTAACGGTACAAGCATAGTGTACTGACCGTTGCCCATGTCTATAAATGGAGATTCTCCTGGTTCTATTGGGTATTGCACTTCGTGTAAAGGTTTAGCGTTATTAGATGTGGTTTTACTATTTAGTTTATCTCCTTGTCCAGTTAAAAGCCAGGATGTATTAAGATCCGGAAAAGCGCTTTGAATCTTTCCAATTGTTGATGATCCGACTCCGCTTTTTATTCCGCTTACGTATCCAGAGGAAAGACCGCATTTTGTTTCAAACGCACCTTCACTAATATTTATGGACTTAAGATATTCTTTTAGCCTATTTCTTATTGGATACTCCATTTTTGCTATATTTATTCAGTGTTTTATTGTCTAACATTTGTTACTTAAATATCCTATTACCCATCCAACGACACCTAATAAAACTCCACCGATCGCTAACATCGTTTGTAACCGCTTAGCCTTAACATCATATACCCTAGCAGCGTAATCGGAAGGGAAGTATCCATTAATAAGTGCTGTTTCGCCAATTTTTGTAGTCTCTAGATAAGGGCTGCTATCTGGATTCTGTACAGGATATCCATTCTCATCTTCCAAATTTGGCATGAGTCCGTTCACTTCTAAAAATCCTTCTCTAATTAAAAACCCAATAACCCTGTCTTCGTGGATCTCATGGTTAGGGTACTGGAAAATAAGAGTTTTGATCTTTTTTGTTTCTTTGCTGCTTTTTCCCTTCTTCTTCTGAAGCAGAACTAATGTGCATCTGTCATTAAAATCCGGAATTTCACTACTCATCTTAAAATTTTATTATTGATTGTCAGGTAGTTACAAAATAACACTGAAAAAATACAGTGAAATATTTTGTATACTCTATTTATTCAGTACATTTGTATTGTTCAACTCAACAAAGATAAACATAACAATTAAAACAGCATATAGCAAATAACTACTACCATGAACCTACTAGCAAACAATTACGGTATACCGAGCTTAGATTTTGAAGTTGGTATCCTTACCAAAAGAGAAATCGAAATCGTTGAAAGATCAGTAATGATTGATAAGAATATTGCGTGGGATCTGAACATAAGCTATTACACCGTGCTGTCTCATCTGAAAAGCATCAGACAGAAAACGGGACTACAAGACAGTAAGCAGATCGTTTACTTCGGAATGAAAAAAGGGATAATAAATTAATAGATATGCAAAAAGAACATATTAGAATCGTAGCTCCTCCTGAGGATAAGTTCTCCTGGGTTAAGGAACTCCTTAAAACTCCGGTAGGTGAGAAGTTCAAATCTCCAAAGAAGTTTAAAAGCTCATTAGCATCAATAGCAAGTAGGGATGTAAAAATCTCCGAGCCAACCGCAGAGTTTTCACTTGACACGAAATCTGAACCAAAGTTCATAATCGTAAAAAGGACAGCATAAAATAAAAGTAGGGCCCTAAATCAAACTCCCCAGTTATAAATAAGGGCCCATTAGCTAACCACTTTAAATAATTAACTAATGTCAAAGCTATTAAAAAAAATTGCCAATCCGTTCACTACGGAGCAAACAGGATTCATCATCAGCTTTATAATTCCAAATTGTATACCTGTTGGTGTTGAATTAGTAGATATCATTTCCTATGTAGAGGATTATGAGTTGAACACCGCTGATATTGATGGTTCAGAGATTTACAACCCCCTAACATCTGCAGAGTTCTTTGAGCAGAACACAGATAAAGTGTTAGCGCTTTATTTCAATCGGTTCATCTTATCAAATCTTAAGTTCCTTAATGACGAAAGTCAGGCGTATGTTGAATCTAAAAGGAGGGCAGCGTAATGGAAGGACTTATACAAGTAGCTCCAGGCATGACCCTGATTGATACTCAGGTATTAGAGAAGTTAATTAATAAGCTGGACTCATTGGAACAGGCAGTGACCACCACCATCAAAGATCTTAAATCTACCACCACACCTTATTTAAGCACCAAACAGGTTTGTGAGATGCTGAATGTTAGCGAGAATTGGGTATTACTTCATAAGGACGATTTAGGATCCAGCAAACGCACAGGTAAATTAACCTTTAAGCGAAAAGCCATTGAGGAATTTATTGAAGAAGATTATTTCAGGATAAGCAGGAGGGCAAGATCATGACCTACAAATCAATAATGACAAGAATGAAGTCAGCAAGGTCGGTTGCTCAAAGAAGCAGGATCATGGATGAGTATAACAAGTGGTTAGAAACTGCTTCGTTTAACCAAATAGGGAGCGTGTTGGATGATATGCAGATCGGGATTAAATCAAGAATGGAGGCCACCAATGCATAACTACAAATCATTAGCTATACAAATGGCTGCTTCTCTTCATGAGATAGACAGGTTAGATGCTGAGTTCAACGATTTAATTCTATCTGGAATGCCGGTTGACGATTGCTGGAACAGATTATATCAAGTAAAACAATCATTAGCCAATACCAAAACCGAAGTATTCAAATTAAACGAAAAGGAGGTAAGTCATGCAAACTAAAAGAGTAATAAGCGCCTACAATGATCTAACCGAACAAGATCAGGTAATGATGAACTGGAAAGCCATGATTCGTAAAAGCCAGGATGATGAGCGTCATGAAGCAGTTAATCGGATGTTGGAGTTGGCTTCGAAAGACATCCTTGTATTACTTGCAGTTCTAGCATTGGTAATCACAGCGATAGTAGTGTTAGCCTCGATATGGGCAGGCAATCATGAGGCGGCTCAGTCGGTAATGGATAATTCAACAATTGTTAATCACTAAATAAAAATAAACACTATGAGTTCAGGACGTATCAAGGTAGCTAAGGCACAGAATAATGCAAGCACGCTGCCGGAAATCGGTAAAATTAAAACGGGCATTAAAGCAACATCTGCAAAAGGTGTTGAATACCCAAAAGCAATTGATTATTTCAGACCAACTGGAAATTTTGCAAATCAGTTTACAGCCTTATTTGGTGAAAAACCAAATTCATTGCAGGTAGCTTTCGTGTCCAATAATATCAATGAGGTATGCAATGAACAGTTTGAAAGTTGGGATAAAGGCAAACGTTACGGATATGGTGACGGAGAGTTATTTACCATATTCGATAGTTCCACAGGAAAGTATATTGATAATGTTCCTGCTGCCGATAAGCGCGTAAAAGCACTTAAGTGGGAACGCACCTTGACATTGCGTTTTGTACTTCTTAAAATGACAGGCGTGCTTGGTTACTGGTCATGGTCGACAAAAGCTAAAGAAGTAAGCATTCCTAGCATAACCAAATCATTTGATCTTGTTATGGAGCGTGCCGGATCTATCATCGGTTTCCCTTTCAACTTAACTATTGAAATGAAAAAATCATACACCCCCGGTGAAGCAAAAACTTATCCGGTGGTTAGTTTGATCCCGTCATTTACAGACGAGAACATGGAAGCAGTTCGTAATTATATCGAGGCTGGTGGTTCAATGAATCGTCTTACTACTAAGATGATTGAAAGCGGAACAATGGAGGCAAAGGTTTTAGAAATAGGGGAGGGATCGAAATAATGAAGGATTTTAAAGGAACACCTGGGCCATGGGAAATCGGATACTTTGTAAAGTCTGATGTATTTGCTAATGGCGGAATGAAATGGGTAGCAACATTGGTTTCTAACGAACTGGATGGAACATATGAGGATGCTGCTAACGCGAAACTTATTTCATCTGCTCCGGACTTATTGGAGGCGCTAACGCAACTTGTTCATCTTCACATGTGTGAGCAGGAAGGTGTCGAGTCTGGACAGCCAACAAGTTCAATGTGGATAGATGCCGTAAATAAAGCAAGTGAAGCATTGCATAAAGCAGTAGGAGGTATATCATCATGAGTATGTCAGTAGAATTCGTGCCTACCGAATGGTTCGACGAGACAGCAATAAAACTACCAAACTATAAAGTAGGGCGTGTTAATTTTAACAAAGGGCGTAGCTATATTAAAATTGAGCAAGATGGATCATTGGCTCAACCATTCAGGTTATACACCTCATTGACCACCTCCATTGCCCAATCTATGCCTACTCCTGTTCAATTGGAAGAATGGAAATTCCAACACGGTAAAAAGGAATCAGAACGATTGATGAATGTAGCCGCTAAATATGGGACATTGATGCACTTAGAGATTGGACGTTTCATTAAAGAGGGTGTTTACGACCTTGATTCAATTGACGGTATCATTGAAGAATACCTTAGCAATGAATCTTTTTGGGATGATGATTGCAAATGGTGGAACGATAAATTGCGGGAGGATATATTGGCATTTGTTCAGTTCTATAATGACTATGAGGTTATTCCTTTTGGTTTAGAATACGTATTATTAAGTGATGAACGCGGCTTTGGAACACCTATCGACTTAGTGTGCTTATTAACAGTTACCGAGGATGGCGTTGATGAAAACGATCCGTACAAATCAGGACCCAGAAAAGGTGAGCCAAGAGAATGCAAAGTAAGAGTTCAGAAACGTGCCATCATCAACTTTAAGTCGGGCCGAAAAGGTTTCTATGAAACTCATGGTATTCAAATGGAATGTGAGCGGTTATTGTGGGATGAGAATTTCCCTGAGTCACCTGCTGATATCGCGATGAATTGGGCTCCGGCAGATTGGAAAACAACTCCTAGCTATAAAATCAAGGAATGGCAGGGTACAACAAGTAGAGCCGAGATTGACGCAATTTTAAAGCTAGCTGAAATTAGATATCGTGATAAAGCAGAAAAACGAAATTACATTAATATGCGTGGTATCGTCAGTACTCCTGAAAGTATTACTGCGGCAGTTCAGTTTGAAGATGTAGAATCATTCTGCAACCGAAAGTTTGGAAATACACCTAACAATGTGAGAGCAACCAGGGCTACCGCCAAATTACAAGCAACACCAATTAAACCAGTATTCACTTCAACAGCCATACCAATATGAGTACCGAACTAACAATTATCAAACAGGAGGACTTGCAGAGCGCAGGAACCGTCCTAACTACAACCAGATCGTGGGTAACTACCTATCAGAAAAAACATGATGTGTTGAAACTGCAAGCCGAAAAGGAGGGTGTAAAATTAACTCCTGCAACTGACCAGGCTATAAACGACTATTTGGCGTCTCTTAAAAAAGCAGCAACCAAAGCTGAAGATGATCGTAAACCATTCACCTCTAAGTTGAATGAGATAATCAAAATGTTTACAGCCGAGGAAACTAAGCTTAAAGTTGATCTGGTTACTGAACTGCAAACAGCGCGTAATAATAGTGTTGCCGCATACAAGAAAGAGGAAGCAGCCGAGCAGGCTAAAGCACAAACGAAGTTGGATAAAGAAAAGGCACGTATTGAATTGTTTGCAGAAGCGGAAACGCAAATCCGTACTCAGTATGCCGACCTTCTTAAAGGAGACAAAGAGAAGTTGATGGACGTTTATGAGAATTGTACTCTTGAAATGTATGAATCAGTACTTGAAATGCTATCAATGGTTGTCGGGACCTTCAAGCAAGAGTATTGGGATGGGATTGTGGCAACGCTTGACCATAATCCACTTGACAACACTAAATACTTTACCCTTGAAGAACTAACCACGATTTGCAACAGCGCTAAAGAATGTAAATTTGAAAAAGTTGCGCCACACTATCAAGCTGAAATCAAGGCGTACGCTGACCACTTAGTTACATTAATGCCAGAACGGAAATTGGAGTTAGAAGCAGGTGTTACAGAAAGTGCCGCCGCTGCAACGTTAAAGTCTGTGCAGGAGGCATTGGAATTGAAACAATCTCAGGAGGCTTTGGCAAGGACAGAACAAAACGTTCAAACGCAGGTATCATCGGTGATTATTGACAATCAAATTGATACTGCTAAGCGATTATCAAAAGTTCCTGCTGCTCAATCTATAGATAGCTATGAGATCATTGTTCTTGATCGCGCTGGATGGTCTGAGATATTCAAATTCTTTATCACTCATTCAGATGAACAGGATCTTGGTAAAATGAAACTGGACAGCATGAAGTTGTTTGCTGAGCGTAAGGCCAAATCTGAAGGGCTTAAGATCGAATCTGCATACATAAAGTATGAGGAGAAATATAAAGCAGTTGTTAAATCTAAAAAAGCAGCATAATCATGGGAAACATAAACTATACGGAGCTGCTTAATCTATTTGTCAATGATGATGAGATGAGAGAATGGCAAAATAATCCATTCAGAATTGGGGATAAAGCAATTGCAACTGATGCGTTTACCATGGTTATAATTAATGCTGATCTTACGCCTGATGTTCAGGAATTGACAGATTATAATCATGAGAATGTTCTTAGTGTTATTCCTGAAACAGGGGGTGTCCTTGGAAAAATTGACATTAAGGATATCCGGTCAATAATTAAGGAATGTCCCAAAGTTGATGTTACTAAAACATGCGATTGTTGCGAAGGAGAGGGAGAGGTTGAATTTCAGCATGAATGGAATGATAAATTCTATGAGAAATATTGTGATTGTCCTGTATGCGAAGGTGAAGGTGAGGTTAAAGCAATTCCCATTCAAAAAGAAGTTGATCCAGCAAAGAAGATAAAAATTGGAATCTCATATTTCTCTGCTAAACTGGTATTTAGATTAGGAATGGCATGCAAAATTACCAATACTGACCACGTAGAAGTATTACTTCAGCAGGGTGAGAAATTAGCAACAGTCTTTAGAATTAATGATGCTAATTTGCTTTTTATGCCAGTGATCGAATGTGATAACGAAGATTATTTGGGAGAAATTAAAATTAACAAATAAGTTATGAAAACAATAACTTTACAAGGCGTTAATTATTCAGTTAACCCCCGATTAGAATCGTTTAACATCAATTCTATTCCTTCAAAAGGTATTAACTTTTTCGGAAGTAATCCACAAACTGGTAGCCTGTTTATTCAGTTCAAAAACGGTGGCACCTACATTTATTCAGGTGTTCCGCAGGAAGTAAAATCAGGACTATTCAATGCAGATAGTATAGGTAGATACGTAACCACAAATATTGTCGGCAAATACGCTTCGGAAAAGTTAGAAGGGGTAGGCGTAGAAAAGAATTAAAGCATTACCAGCCAATATTGGCAAACACCTGGCCGCGGTGATCAGTGGCAAGCCGCTCAATATCGAGCAAATTCAAAATCCAATTCAAATGAGTACAGAAAGAAAATTATCTGGTAGCATCGCATTGACAAAATTGCAACATGTAATCCAGGAGAAAAAAGGAAAAAACGGTCCTGTTAAATGTATCGTTATTCCAATTGACGCTAACCTATTAACTGAAAAAGATGGTGCAGTTTACATGTCCGTAAACGTGAATTTTAAATCTGAGCAGGATAAATACGGACAGAATGGCTTTATCAGCAAGACTACGGACAGCAAGATTTGGAAGGAATTAGATGAAGAAGGTAAAAAAGCTGCACAAGAGTTGTCTCCAATATTAGGAAACATTAAAGACTTTTCTGGTGGTTCAGCAAATGATAATGCAGGAGCAGCTGTGGAAGGAGTGTTGGCTGAAGAAGATGATTTGCCTTTTTAGTATCCCTTCCTATGCATTAACTAATATTTTGCATATTCTTCGCCCTGCCTCGTTCGAGTGGCGGGGTTTGGAGGTGCCGGGATGGCTCAAATCCTAATATCATGTCAATTAACTCAAGCAAAGAAAAAACATTAGAAGAAATGACAAATCAAAATATAGAATTTATTTGGGCTTCACCAGAATGTTTTCCTGGGTTTAGTTCAGCAAAAGGAGGTGTAGTTATTGACTATTCACGTATACAAGATAGGGAAGGCCACGAGGAGTTGGCGACAATCATAACTCAATGTTTAGAATGTTCAAATTTCAGCAAGGAGGTAAGAAGATGATAAATAAGCAACATTTCCTGTATACAGAGGGTGGTGGCTTTAATCCCATCAAAGTTAAAAATCCGGAATCAGTAGAATTTTTAATAATAGATCTTTTCTGTGGAGCTGGCGGAACTTCTACTGGATTTCATCGTGCCTTATTTGGTGATGACCAGGTTGCCATTGTAATGGCTTGCATAAATCATGATCCAATTGCTATAAAATCTCATTGGCGTAATTATCCTGATGTTGTGCATTTTGAGGAAGATATTAGAACTGTTGAATTAGCGCCACTGGTTGAATTAATTGCAAAATATCGAATACTATACCCTAATGCTAAAATAATCCTTTGGGCAAGCTTAGAATGCACAAATTTCAGTAAAGCTAAAGGAGGTCAGCCGCGTGATGCAGATAGTAGAACCCTAGCTGATCATTTAGACAGATATGTTGATGCTTTAAATCCAGATTACATACAGATCGAGAATGTTGTAGAGTTTATGAGTTGGGGCCCCCTTGACGTAAACGGAAAACCTGTTAGCCGAAAATCTGGATCTGATTGGTTAAAGTGGTGTAAGCATATTGACTCATTCGGATATAGAAACGAATGGAAAGAATTGAACAGTGCTGATTTTGGTGCCTATACATCGCGTAATCGTTTATTTGGTTGTTTTGCTAAACCGAATTTACCTATTGTTTGGCCAGAAACAACTCACGCTAAAAAGCCGGGTTTAGATGGAATGTTTGGTGTTCAGCATAAATGGAAAGCGGTTAAGGATGTACTGGACTTTGATGATGAAGGTTTAAGTATCTTCAATCGTAAAAAACCATTGGTTGATGCTTCATTAGAACGTATTGAAGCTGGTTTAATCAAATTTGTTGCGGGTGGTAAGGATGAGTTTTTATTGAAATACAATTCCATGGCTAAAAATGGCGACAGAAAACAGTCTGTTGTTTCTGTTGATAAACCTGCACCAACAATATCTTGCCAAAACCGGACGGCAATGTGTTTCATTGCTAAATATTACAGTGGCAAACCATCTGGAATGGTTATACCTGTAACAGGGCCAGCAGGTGCTGTAAAATGTAAGGATGGACAATCACTCATAAAATGTGAATACTTTCTCTCAAAAGCTTATTCAGGTAAACCTGAAGGAAAAGTTATCCCAGTTACAGGGCCAGCGGGGACGATCCCAACAGTTGGGAATCATTCCTTAATAAAAGCTGTGCCGTTCATAGTACAGAGA
>NZ_JBFTIZ010000019.1:0-24543 GCF_056395165.1 Pedobacter sp. 10L46_2 | reverse complement strand
CTGATATCCATGCGCCTTACCTTCTCAATCTGCAGCAACTCACCCTCACTCATCTGTTTTACCGCCTCAGATACTATTTGCAGCAATCGGAACTCACCATTATTTACTGATAGCAATAAACCCTTAGCCAGCAAATAATCGCCAACTAATACGGCTATTTTATTTTTCCATAATGCATTAATAGAAAAGAACCCTCTTCTTTCATAAGCATTGTCAACTACATCATCATGAACCAGTGTGGCAGTATGAAGTAACTCTACTAATGCAGCCCCACGATGAGTAGATTCGATAATACCACCACAAAGTTTTGCAGCAAAAAAAACGAACATCGGACGGATCTGCTTACCCTTTCTTTTTACAATATAATGGGTAATACGGTCTAATAATGGAGCATCGCTATGCATCGAGTCTTTGAATTTTTCTTCGAAGACATCAATATCTTTTACTATTGGTAATTTTATCTGATCTATTCCAGGCATTCAGGTAAAAAATGTGTGTGCAAACATAAATTAAATTCCTTTAAAACCGTACTTTTAGTAAAAAGTTTAAGGTGAAAATAACATTAATAGTACTATCCTCTCTGCTAGCCCTGGCAATTGTGGTCTATCTGTTAGGCCCAAAACCTCAGCATCCACTTTATTCAACAAATCTCCCCGCAATTCCCCCAGTTGATAAACTCGAAGATTATGTTAAAAGTATAGAAAGTCGACATAAAATAAAACCAAATAATGAAGCTGAAATTGTTTGGGCTGATAATGCTGTCCATCAGCAAACGGAGTATGCAGTAGTCTATTTACATGGCTACTCGGCTTCAAAAGAAGAAGGAAATCCCGTTCATATAAATCTTGCTAAAAAAATAAAAGCAAATCTTTATCTCTCCCGACTAGCAGATCATGGTGTAGACACCGTTTCGGCAATGGAATACTCAACTGCCGATCGTTTATGGGAAAGCGCCAAACAAGCTCTTGAAATAGGAAAAAGATTAGGTAAAAAAGTGATTCTTGTTGGCACCTCTACTGGTGGTACACTGGCATTAAAGCTTGCAGCCACTTATCCGGATATTTATAGCGTTATTCTAATTTCGCCTAATGTGGCAATTAACGATAAGCTTGCTTTTCTTGCCAATAACCCATGGGGATTAGAAATGTCGAGATTGGTAATTGGCGGGAAAGAAAAAATAGTAGAAGGCAAGTCTGAAGAATATAAAAAGTACTGGTATACCCAGTATCGTCTGGAATCTGTGGTACAACTGGAAGAGCTGGTTGAAACAAGCATGACCGAAGAAACTTTTAACAAGATTAAACAACCACTATTACTTTTATACTACTATAAAAATGAGCAGGAACAGGATCCTGTCGTAAAGGTCGATGCGATGTTAAAAATGTATGATGAATTAGGAACACCAGCCAGCTTAAAAGCCAAGGTAGCCATCCCTAACGGAGGAAGTCATGTTCTTGGCTCTCATATTACTTCCAAAGATATTGAAAGTGTACAGAGGGCTATTGACAACTTCATTACAAATACTTTAAAGATCAAAACAAACTAAAATCTCAGTCTTTCATGGCTTTAGATGGGCAGGCAAAATCTGTCCGCTTCAACCCGGTAGATTTGATGGCTCCATATCCTCCTGCAATATCCACAACATGATCAACCCCTCTCGCTTTTAGTATAGATGCCGCTATCATAGAACGGTAGCCACCGGCGCAATGAATATAATAGGTTTGCTTAGTATCAATTTCCTTTGTCCATTCATTAATATAATCCAAAGGACGGGCCAGCGTATTCTCTAAATGCTCTGCTTCATATTCTCCTGGCTTCCTTACATCAAGGGCGTTCACATCAGGATCCGCATTTACGATATCTTCAAACGCTTCAGCAGAAATAGAAGTAATGATGTCTATATCCTTACCACTTGCTTCCCATGCGGCAATGCCGCCTTTCAGGTATCCAATAGTATTATCATAACCTACACGAGATAAACGGGTAATCGCTTCTTCTTCTTTTCCATCCTCAACAATTAACAATAAAGCTTGCTTCAGATCTGTAATTAAGGCACCTACCCACGGAGCAAATTGCCCGTTAAGACCAATATTTACCGACGAAGGAATAAACCCCTTAGCAAAAACCTGTGGATCCCTCGTATCTAGAATCACAGCTCCCGCATGATTAACCATCGCTTCAAACTCATCTGGGTTTAAGGGATTAAAACCCTTTTCATAAACATCATCAAAGCTCTCGTAACCATGTTTATTCATCTCAGCATTCTTGGCAAAGTACTGGGGTGGTGGTAAAATACCATCGGTCACTTCTTTTATAAACTGCTCTTTTGTTGCCGCCTTAAGTGCATAGTTTACTTCCTTTTGATGCCCCAGAGTATCAAAAGTTTCCTTACTCATGTTTTTCCCACAGGCAGAACCAGCGCCGTGTGCAGGGTATACCAGCACATCATCTGGTAAGGTTAATATTTTATTATGCAATGAATCATATAGCGTAGCCGCCATGTCCTCAACAGTTAAAGAACCTTGCTGAGCCAGATCTGGCCTGCCTACATCACCAATAAACAAGGTATCACCTGTAAAAATGCAATAAGACTTACCTTCTTTATCGGTCAGCAAATAAGTTGTAGACTCCGGCGTATGTCCGGGTGTATGCAAAGCAGTAATCGTCAAATCCCCAACTTTAAATTGCTCTCCATCTTTGGCAATATGGGATTTAAAAGATGTTTTAGCAGTTGGCCCGTATACAATATCAGCACCAGATTTCTCTGCTAAATCTATGTGTCCGGATACAAAATCTGCATGAAAATGTGTTTCAAAAATATACTTAATCTTCGCTCTATCTTTCTCCGCTTTCTTTAAATATGGCTCAACTTCACGCAAAGGATCAATTATAGCAGCCTCGCCATTACTCTCAATATAGTAAGCCGCTTCTGCCAAACAACCCGTATAGATCTGTTCAATATTCATATACAAATTTAAGATTATAATCTTTCAGCATAAAACCTACGTCGCAAATTTACTTTAAACAGTTAATTCCCCTCTTAAAGGCTTTTCTATTAAGCGCACCAGTTCACTTTTTTCCAGACCCTGCCCCATAAGGTACATTAATTTGGTAGTGGTAGCCTCAAACGTCATATCATAACCGCTCACCACTCCCATCTGTTGCAGCTTTTTACTTGTTTGATACATTCCTAGCTCAACTGAGCCACGCTGACATTGAGTAATATCTATGATCACCTTACCCTTATTAATCGCTTTTTGCAGGCATTCAATAAACCAGTCGGCAGTAGTCGTATTTCCCGAGCCAAAAGTTTCTAAAATAATAGCATCTACCGGAGAATCGGTTATTGCTTTAACTGCCTGAGGTGAAATCCCCGGATACAGTTTCAAAACACCAATATTTGGATTAAATTTCAAATTTACTTTTAACGGCTTCTCCGGCTGAGGTAAAATATAGTTCTTAAAAAAAGAAAGTGTTACTCCTGCTTCTGCCAGAATAGGATAATTTGGCGATCGAAAAGCTTCAAATTTTTCAGCGTTGTATTTTATTGACCTGTTTCCTCTGAACAACTGATAATCAAAATAGATACACACTTCAGGGATCATTGCCTTTCCGTTTGTTTTGGTAGCAGCTATTTCCAGTGCAGTAATTAAATTCTCTTTTGCATCGGTCCTGATTTCTCCAATAGGGAGCTGAGAACCTGTAAGCACTACCGGTTTCCCAAGGTTTTCGAGCATAAAACTTAAAGCAGATGCGGTAAAAGCCATTGTATCTGATCCATGCAAAATCACAAAACCATCAAACTCGTCATATTTATCATAAATCAACTGAGCAATATCAGCCCAGATCTCCGGTGTCATGTTAGAGGAATCGAGGATAGGATCAAACGAATACACATCAAGATCATAGTTCAACCGCTTTAGTTCAGGAACATTTTGTTGAATTTGCTTAAAATCAAAAGGAATCAGCGTCCCGGTTTTGGGATCATTAACCATTCCAATTGTACCACCGGTATAAATAATAAGTATTCTGGTCATTACTAAACTTTAAAAATGCTGATGGAATTGGCTGTAGTTACTGAAGCAATCTCTTCTACACTTGTATTATAGATTTCAGCCAGCTTTTCTGCAATATGAATAAGGTAACTACTTTCGTTAGGCTTTCCTCTAAAAGGAACAGGGGCTAAATACGGAGAATCAGTTTCTAACACAATATTAGCAAGCGGGATATCTTTTAACACTTCGTCAAGTCCCGATTTTTTATACGTAACCACACCTCCTATACCTAAGTAAAACCCAAGTTCTATAGCATGTTTAGCCTGTTCCAGGTTCCCTGTAAAACAATGAAAAATCCCTCTTAGCTTTTTGTCCTTCTCTTGCTCCAATACTTCAAAAACCTCATTAAAGGCTTCCCTGCAATGAATAACGATAGGCAAATCAAGATCCTTAGCCCAATTAATCTGTTCTATAAAAGCAATTTTCTGAATCTCTAAAGTTGCTTTATCCCAGTAAAGATCAATCCCTATTTCGCCTATAGCATAAATCTCTCTATCCACAATACTTTGGCAAATTTCATCCAATACCAGTTCGTAATCCTCCTTCACCTCACAAGGATGCAGGCCTGCCATCGCAAAACAATTTTTAGGGTATTTCTTCACCATGGCATCTATACTTGCAATCGAAGCAATATCAACATTGGGCAGAAACAATCGCTCTATATTATTATCAAAGCAACGCTGCATAAGCAATGCTTGTTTCTCTTCGTCTGTTTCGTAATACAGGTGTGTATGGGTATCTGTTAAAAGCATGAGCAAAGTTAACAAAAAACCACAGTAAGCTGATAATAACAAAAAGGGGGTGTATCATAAAAATGACACACCCCCTTTTAATCTCGCTGTATATACAGCTAAAATATTATTTTTTCACTGGAGCTGCAGGAGTTATTGGAGCAATAGTTGCACCAGCCTGAGCTGTTGGTTTTTTAATATCTACAATCTCAATGTCAAAGCAAAGAGGAGAGAAAGGAGTAATTCCAGCTTGTGGCTGACCGCCTTCTCCGTAACCTAATGCAGAAGGAATAATTACAGTGATTTTTCCACCTTTACCAATTAATTGATAAGCCTCATCAAATCCTGGGATTGCTGCACCGATAGTAAACGGACGTGGAGCATATTTTGCCATAGCATTGTATTTTCCAGCTGCTTTAGCAACAGATTCAACCGAAGTGTCAAAAATATTGTCTTTACCGTCTGCTTTTTTATTAAGCAATTTACCAGTGTAGTTTAACATAATTGTATCACCCGCAACTGGTTTTTGAGCATTACCCGGAGCATTAATTACATACTGTAATCCTGATGCAGTAGTTTGCGTTTTAAGGTTATTGTCAGCAATGAATTTTTTGATTTTACCAGCTTCAGAATCTTTCAATTTAGCTATAGTAGCTTGATAATCTTTTTGGAAAAACTCCTGAGCTTTCTTTTGGAAAGTTGTATCTGCCTCGCCAGCAGCCTTTTTCAATACTTTTTCTATTTTAACAGTAAACACCATATAGGTATCTTTTGCATTTGCTGGTGGTTTTGGCTGACCAGAGTGCTTAGCCATAGTATCAAGGTTTAACTTAAACGTTGCACTATCACCTTCACCAAATAAATAAAGTACATCGTTCATATCGCCATCATAAGCTTTTTTCCCAACAGGAAATACTTGTGGCTGACCTAAATCGAACGTGCTTACAATTGTCGAATCTTTTTCAGTTTTTTGGATAAAGTTGATTTTAACAATATCACCTTCTTTAATTTTTTCGTTTCCTCCAGATTTGTGTATCTGATACATCAAACCTCCCGGTCCTTTTTTGTAGTTGTTACAAGCAGCTAACCCAAGTGTTGCTGCGAAAAGAATTACTATACCTTTCTTCATGTGGTTGTTTATAAATTATTTTTTGGTTTTTATTTATTGTAATAATTGTGTTTTATATTCTATCAATACCGATTTAAATTGCGCTATTGTATCCTCTAAATTCTTATCCGAAAATCCTCCTGCCGCATTCCTGTGTCCACCACCATTAAAATATTTCTTGCAAATTTCATTAGCAGGAAAATCCCCGGTGGAGCGCAAAGATAATTTAACTTTATCAGTTCTTTCAATAATAAATGCGGCAAGCCTGATCCCGTTTATAGATAAGGCATAGTTTACTATCCCCTCTGTATCTCCTGTAGCTATATTATATTCGTTTAATTCTTCTTTAGTAACAGAAATAATTGCGGTATTAAACTCTCGTAGTATCTCTAACTTGTTACTTATACAGTGGCCTAAAAATCTTAACCTGTTTTCAGTAGCATTATCATAAACCAACTGATGGATCTTCCAATGCTCCGCTCCCAGATCTATCAGATCAGCTGCCATGCGGTATACTGCAGATGTTGCTGATGGGAATCTGAAAGAACCAGAATCTGTCATTAAACCGGTATAAAGGCAGGTAGCAATGTCTTTGTTCATCCTTGCTCCATCTCCAAGCTCATCTACAATAAACTCATAAACCAACTGAGCCGCAGCACATGCACTAATACTCCAATGACGATAGTCGTCAAAATCTTCAGGCTCCAGGTGATGATCTATCATTAATTTATAAGCACTTGAAGCTCTAACCAACTCACCAAGTTCATTAATTCTGGTAAGGCTATTAAAATCCAGACAAAAGATCATTGCAGCATCGGCAACTAATTCTGCTGAGTGCTCAGGCTGTTCCGTATAAATGATTACATCAGAGTTATTAGGAAGCCAATGCAAAAAATATGGGTAATCAGTAGGTGTAATCACCTTAACGTGATGCCCCAATTGAATCAAATAAGCATATAAGCCCAAAGAAGAGCCCATTGCATCACCATCAGGTTTATGATGGGTAGTGATCACTATTTTTTGCGGCGTAGCCAGCAACGACTTTATTTCTGAAATGGATAACATAATTTTCGGTCGCAAAGCTAACGAATTAATATTTAATGATTAATTGAACCTATTATATTTCCTCTATAATCCAATTTATTTACAAGATAGAGGTGATATCGAATTGTTTTGTTTTATGCAACGGCAAGTATATATAAATTTCAAACTTTAATATTAACAGTATAAAACGTAATTTTGCAAAAAATTTGAAATAAAAAAATGACAACGAACAGAACTTTTACCATGATCAAGCCTGATGCTGTTGCAAACGGGCATATCGGCGCAATTATTAATGATATAACTACAGCTGGTTTTAAAATCATCGCACTAAAATACACTCAATTAACGCCTGAAACTGCTGGTAAATTTTATGAAGTACATAAAGAACGTCCTTTTTACGCAGATTTAGTAAGCTTTATGTCGTCTGGACCTATCGTTGCTGCTATTTTAGAAAAGGATAATGCAATTGAAGATTTCAGAACACTTATCGGAGCTACCAACCCTGCAGAAGCAGCTGAAGGTACTATCCGCAGAAAATATGCAAAATCTATCGATGCAAATGCTGTTCACGGTTCAGATTCAAATGAAAACGCTGCTATAGAAGGCGATTTCTTCTTTACCGCTGCTGAGCGTTTCTAGTAAGATCTTTTATTATCCTGCATGTTCAAAATTTTATTAACATGCAGGGTAATAATCATAAGTTTGTACCTTTCGGAACAAATTTATTAAAATGAAGAAGATCGCTATCGCACTTTTATTACCACTATGCTCAGTTGCAGCACTTGCTCAGACAAGCAAAAAGCCTACCACCACTACCAAAAAAGCTACCGCTACTAAAAGCGTACAAAAACCAATCGCCAAACCTGCATTTAAAACTACGCTAGACTCGGCAAGTTATTCTTTCGGAATAACAATGGCTAGCAGTATGAAAAAAGACGGTTTAAATGCCCTTAATTACGACTTATTAGTTCAAGGTCTGAAAGACGCCTTTAATGATAAGCCTTTCGCTTTAACAACACAAGGTTCACAATCTGCCATCAACAATCTATTTGCAACCTTAAGTAAAAAGAAGTTCGGACCAGCAATTGCCGAAGGCACAGCATTTCTGGAAAACAACAAAAAACAACCCGGAGTTCAGGTTACAGCAACTGGATTACAATACCAGGTAATTACAAAAGGCACAGGTATTATGCCCAAAGCTACAGACTCAGTTCTTGTACATTATAAAGGTACCCTATTAAACGGRAAACAGTTTGATAGCTCGTACGATAGAGGTGAGCCTATTTCATTCCCGCTTAACAACGTTATTGCCGGATGGACAGAAGGAGTACAATTAATGCCGGCTGGTTCAAAATATAAATTCTTTATACCATACAACCTTGCCTATGGCGAACGTGGGGCTGGTCAGGACATTCCTCCTTACAGCACACTGGTTTTTGAAATTGAGCTTCTTAAGGTAAACGGCAAGTAAATCTAAAACCATTATCATAAGATTTTGTTACATACATTAAAAACATAAAGCTTATGATGACCAAAAGATTTTTCCCACTCGCAATTATTGCATTTCTATCAACCACATTAGCCAGCTGTGAATTAATTCAAGGAATTTTTAAAGCAGGCGTTTGGACCGGAGTAATCGTTGTTGTTCTGGTACTGGCGCTAATCATTTGGTTGATCAGCAGAATATTTTAAGTTAAGTAAAAACACTACAGAAACACAATATCTGTAATCACCTCAGTGCCGGCATGTTCATTTATCTTTTGAATAATGCCGGCTCTAACCATCAGCAATTCATTTTTAACAACCGACGATTCGATTCTCACAAACAATTTCTTGTGTGCAATGTAAATCTGCGTAGTTCGGTTCGCTACAGCTTTACCCATTAATTCTGGCCAAAAAGCAACTACAGAGGTTTCATCAAACCGGCCTTTTAGTCTGTATACATTCAGTAATTTACCAATACCTTCTTTTAAGGTAATATCATTAGGTTTACGCATGATTTACTGATCCGTTATTTACTTCAAATAATGTTACCGGCACGTTTATCTTATTAAACAAAGCCAAAACTCTCTCTCTTCCTGTATCGGTTATAAAAATCTGTCCAAAGTCCTGATGAGAAACCATTTCCATTAATTTATGCATCCTGTTGTCATCAAGTTTATCAAAAATATCGTCTAACAACAGCAAGGGCTTAAACCCTTTATGTTTCTGAAGATAAGCATATTGCGCCAATTTTAATGCAATTAAAAACGATTTTTGTTGCCCTTGCGAACCAAACTTCTTTAAAGGCATTTCTGTAATGGTAAATATCAGATCATCTTTATGAATTCCGGTGGTAGTTCTCTCTAAAATCTTATCCTTTTCTATAGATTGTGCAAGCAACTGTTCAAAAGGAGTATCACTTAACTGGCTCTGGTATTGCAAACTTACCTGCTCATTATCATCTGTTAAAAACTGATAATACTTATCAAACAGTGGAATAAAATCAAGCATAAATTGTTTCCGCTTGGCAAAAATCTTTAGTCCCGACTGAACCAGTTGCTCATTATAAATCTCCAACAAAGTTGGATCATAGCTTCTTGTTATTCCTATCTGCTTAAATAGCGCATTGCGATTCAACAGATGGCGGTTATATAAAATAAGTTCATCTAAATAGTGGGTATCTGTTTGCGAGATCACATTATCCATAAAACGTCTCCGTTCCTCACTCCCATCAGTAATAATATTGGTATCGTAAGGAGAAATCATCACCAAAGGGAACAGCCCAATATGATCAGCTAATTTATCGTACTCTTTTTTATTTCTTTTAAACTGTTTCTTCTGGTTTCGTTTAACACCGCAGGTTATTTTCTCATTCTTCTCTTTCCGGTCAAAATCACCCTGTATTAAAAAAAGATCCTCGGCTGTTTTAATCTGTTGACTGTCAATTGGATTAAAATAACCCTTACAAAGGCATAAATAATGTATTGCATCCAGCAAATTAGTTTTACCGGCGCCATTGTTTCCCACAAACGCATTTACTGTTTTGGAAAAACTAATACTAGCATCTGCGTAGTTCTTAAAATTTAGGAGTGTAATATTCTTTAACCACATATTATCTGAAGCCAAAGTTACCGTTTAGCTTTGTTAAATCGGGTCGATACATGCCTATTTATTTACCCACAAACTTTCCCCATTTTGATGGCAGTTTAACATGCCTCAGCAACATATTGGTTCTAATTAACGCTCAGTTCATTAAACTTTATTTAAATACTCAAAAAAGAGGTTGATACTTTAATGTAAAAATGTATTTTTGCAGTCCTTAATTTTTTTAAATAAAATGTCCACAACAGAAAAAGAAATAAATCAACAGGTAAGAAAGGGTTCTTTTTTACAAGAAAACTCAAAAAGCCTTTTGTTCATTGCAGGTGCTATCATTGTACTAATTGGAATTTACATCTGGTATCAGAATGTTTATTTAAAAAACAGAGCGGAAGAAGCCTCAGCTAAAATGTATAAAGCAGAGCAATTCCTTGGTGTAGACTCATTAGCCAACAAAGCTATAAACGGCGAAGGTGGTTATCCAGGATTTGAAAAAATTGCTGATGAATACGCGAACACTAAATCGGCCAACCTTGCTAACCTTTATTTAGGCGGCATCTATTTACGTAAAGGTGAATACAAAAAAGCAATTGAATCTTTAGGTAAATACTCTGATACAGGAAGCCCTGTTGCAGATCCTTTAGCATTAGGTTTATTAGGTGACGCTTACAGCGAACTAAAAGACTACAAGCAAGCCATCACTTATTATAAAAAAGCTGCCGATAAAGCAAGCAACAAATTCACCTCTCCATTGTTCCTTAAAAAACTAGGTTTAGTTTATGAAGTTCAAAAAGACTACAAAGGTGCTGCTGATGCTTACAACAAAATTAAAACACAGTATCCTCAAAGTCAGGAAGCTCAAATGATAGACGAATATATTGCTCGTGCAGAAGCACAGGCAAAATAGTTTGCTACAAATATTCTACTAAAAGGCCAGTACATATGTACCGGCCTTTTTTTTTGACGTTTTACGTTTCCTCTATTTTTTATACCTTAATAAAAATTCTAACTCATGGATTTAATTAACGACCTCAGAAACGCGAAAATCATTACTGACAGAGAAGCAACACGAATAACCAGCTTCCTGAATAAAGCATCCCGTCAACATCCATTATTACCTTTCGAGGCTTTGTATTATTTTTTCTTAAACAGAGACTCAGAAGAAATAAATACCAATGTGGGAATTGTTATTGTACCAGACGAATCAGTTTCGGTGTCTTCAGATAAACAAAATAGTAATGAGTCCATTGCTTTTTTAGAGATCTTATTAAGATACAAATTGATTAGCAATGACATTCATCATAAACTGGATGAAAGGCTAAAACACTGCATTCTAAGCGAATTTCACATCTTACATCTGGCCAACGAACTAATTAAATTAAAAGCTGCTTTTACCATAGAAAAGCAATTAGAATTTGCCGATACGCTTACTCAAAAGTACTCCTATGGATTAATCAGTGGGTTACTAAATCCTGATGAGCTGGAAAAACTGCGGGCAGACATAACAGAAAGTAAACTCCAGGGCTATTTCGATTTCTTTAAGTACAGCAGATATTGCTCTGTTATTGATCTGTTGCATTACCCGGAGGGCCATAAAGAACTGCTTGCAGATCTAACTGAAATTGTAAATAGTTTAATCTATACTGTATTTAAGATTAAGGAAATTACGTTCTCAATCGGTGAGTTTTCAGGCGTGCCTATTCACCATTCTAAAAAATGGACAATAAATATTAATACCGGAGAGCAAGTCCATAAGTATGATCATACTGATTTTCATATACCTGAAAACAAGAGAAGTTATGATCAAATCCTTATTCAAAATATACTTAAATCTGTAAATATCCTGCTTGCTGATTTTAATTGCAGCCACAGATTTACTTCTTTAATCTCAAAATTACCCGGACTTTTATTCCCTGAGCATCACCAAAAAATCCTAATTTGCAGAGTAGATCGCGAAAACCAACAGATATTTCAGTTCTACAGGAAGGATGATCTATTTTTATACAACACACCTATACCCAATTTCCAATTACCCATTTCTTACAAACACATTGCCTATGCAATGCATCATTTTAAAGAAAGTGGTATTTTCTCATCTCTAAGTGAGGCGGAATTGAACACACGTATCACAGGCATTTACCAAAAAACGTATTACCTGGCTACAGAAATTTTATCATTATTCCCTGAAATTGTAATTCCTGTAATTACAGACCCGCTACCTGGCAAAAAGCCGTATAAAGAATTTCTCGAGACTCTAAATCACATTTCCAAAGGCATATTAAATTTTTCAAACATCGACGATGGTTTTCCTATTTACGAACCAGAAACTTTGTATTCCCGCTGGGAATTCAAAGTCTCATTTGAAATAGATGGAGAGCAGCACGCATTTACTTGCAATTATCTTGAAATGGGATTTAACAATCCGGTTATTTATGCCATTACAGAAATTATTAATCAAAGATATTCCAGCTATCAGTTAATAAGAGTGCCAAC
Organism: Pedobacter sp. 10L46_2; assembly: GCF_056395165.1. Taxonomy (NCBI): domain Bacteria; kingdom Pseudomonadati; phylum Bacteroidota; class Sphingobacteriia; order Sphingobacteriales; family Sphingobacteriaceae; genus Pedobacter; species Pedobacter sp. 10L46_2. The sequence continues at coordinate 12,031 of NZ_JBFTIZ010000019.1, read as the reverse complement.
CGACCGCATCTATCATGATCTTTATCTTTTTACTCCAAAAGCAGCAATCTCTTACCTAGAATCAACAAAAGTACTTTAAGCACTTCCTTACTTTTCAATTAAAAAACTTTTATGATTTTTCCCTAGCTTTGCCCCATGGCAACACAATTAAAGAACCTGTCTGATTTTTCTCATACAACAGTACCAAACGGAAGCGCTTTTAAGATAGCTATAGCGGTAGCAGAATGGAACGCAGAAATTACCGGAAGCTTATACAATGGCGCTTTGGAAACACTAACTAAACATGGTGTTACCCAAGAGAATATCCTATCAATTGCAGTACCGGGTAGCTTTGAACTAACATCCGCAGCTGATCTGCTTTTACAAAAACATAAGGACCTTGATGCGGTTATTTGCCTTGGCTGTGTAATACAGGGAGATACCAAACACTTTGACTTTATTTGTGATGCAGTTGCAAACGGTATCACTCAGGTAAGTGTTAAACATAGTAAACCTGTAATATTTGGTGTATTAACTACCAATGATCAGCAACAAGCTATAGACAGAGCCGGAGGTAAACACGGAAATAAAGGTGATGAGGCTGCTATTACCGCTTTAAAAATGGCTGAGCTTTTGGCAACAGTCTAAAATTACTTTGATACTTTCTTCGAAAAGCTGTAGATTAGAAGAATATATCAATTAAAGATCATACAGATGAAGAAAGTAGCTATTTTATTACTTGGCGTATTTTTTGCCATATCTGTTTTAGAAGCATGTTCTAACAGGCTTTGTCCGGCTTACAATTCGTATCCGGAAGGCAAGAGAAGAAGATGATAACTAAGGCTAAACTTTAGAAAGATATTAGATGCAGTGGAAAAACATTACTGATTTAACTCAAATCAGCGAAATAAAACAAAAAGAAGGTTACAGTTTAATTTTTAAACACAGTACCCGCTGTTCGGTTAGCTCTATGGCTAAGCGACGTTTTGAATTGGACTGGGAAGTATTACCAGCTGATACTTCACTGTATTTTCTTGACCTGATCAGCTATCGCGACATCTCTGCAGAAATAGCTGAAATTTTTCAAGTGCACCATGAATCTCCTCAAATCCTTTTGATCAAAGATGGAGATTGTATTCTGGATGCTTCTCATAGTGACATCTCTGCAGACGAAGTTGCAGAAGTGATCAACAACTAGCAAATCTACTTTAGAAGTTAAAAGAAACCCTTTTCCGGGCAGGCTAACGCATGCCTTATATTGCCGTTACACATTGTTTATCAACATTTTACACATCGTTTATACAATCTTTTATTGCTTAAGCATTGGTTAACTATTGTTTGATCATTGTATAAGCATTGTATAAACCCCAATACAAATCTGATTATCAGATATTTATGTAGGGTTAAAAAATAACATTACACCAGGTAAACATTTCATTTTTGCAACAATTCAAACCTATTGCTTAACTTTGTACCATGATCGCACTTCCGGTTGTTTCAGAAAACCCAGTACAACGTAAACCAGATTGGCTTAGAGTAAAGCTTCCTGTTGGTAAAGAATATGCACAAGTTCGTAGTCTTGTAGACACTCATAAGCTACATACGATCTGCGAAAGCGGTAATTGCCCCAATATGGGCGAATGCTGGGGCGCAGGCACGGCTACCTTTATGATCCTGGGAAATATTTGTACACGTTCTTGTTCCTTCTGTGCTGTAGCCACAGGCCGACCTTTAGCCGTTGACCTTGACGAGCCAAACCGTGTGGCCAATTCAGTTAAACTGATGCAGGTAAAACATTGCGTTATTACCTCGGTAGACAGAGATGATTTAAAAGATGGTGGCTCTATTATCTGGGCAGAAACCCTACAGGCAATTAGAAGAGAAAGTCCTGAGACTACTCTTGAAACACTTATTCCGGATTTCAGAGGGGTATGGGACAACTTGTACCGTGTATTGGAAGAAAGACCTGAGGTGATGTCACACAATGTTGAAACAGTTAGACGTTTAACCAAACAAGTGCGTATCCAGGCAAAATACGATAGAAGTTTAGAATGTCTGAAACGCATTTCGGAATTTGGATTAAGAACTAAAACAGGCATCATGCTTGGTTTAGGTGAAACAGAAGATGACGTTTTAGAAGCAATGGATGACCTTGTAGCTAATGGAGTTCATATTTTAACACTGGGCCAGTATCTGCAACCTACACGTAATCATCACCCTGTGATAGACTGGATTCATCCAGATCAGTTTGCTAAATACAAAGAAATAGGATTGGCTAAAGGATTAAGGTATGTAGAAAGCGGCCCTCTGGTACGTTCTTCTTATCATGCAGAGAAACACTTATTTGATTTTTAACTCCCGGTTAATTAAAAACAAATTCTCCTTTCATCTTGTTGTAGTTTCTGTATATTAGCAAAACCCTTGGGAACTACAAAAAAAATATCGCTATCTGAAGAAGAGCTGGTTAGTAAACTGAAAAGTCGGGATACTATAGCTGTTCAGGCATTGTATGACATGTACTCTGGTGCATTGCTAGGTGTTATCTCAAGGATTATTCTGCAAACTGAAGTAGCTGAAGATCTGTTACAAGAAACCTTTATAAAAATCTGGAACTCTGCAGATAGCTACGACAGCTCTAAAGGCCGACTATTTACATGGATGATGAACATTGCACGCAACTTAGCTATAGACAAGTTACGCTCAAAAGATTTTAAAAATTCAGGTAAAAACCAAGATATAGAAAATAACGTAGATTTCATTGACGCACAAAAAGAGGTTACCTTTAATGCGGATATTCTGGGGATAAAAGATATGGTTACCGCGCTTAAACCCGAATTTAACGATGTATTAAATATGGTGTATTTTAAGGGGTACACACACGTAGAAACGGCAGAAGAATTAAATTTACCATTAGGTACTGTAAAAACACGTATCAGAATGGCTATTATGGAATTAAGAAAGCATTTTAACTAAAGTGGAAGAAGTAAAAGCATATATTGAATCAGGCATACTTGAACTTTACGTTCTGGGGCAATTAAATGCTCAGGAGCAGAAAGAAGTTGAAGCAATGGCATCAAAATATCCTGAAGTAAAACAGGAAATTGAAGCCATTGAGATTGCTATGGAACAATATGCGCTTGAAAATGCGATAAGTCCTTCTATTGATCTGGAGAGTAAAATTCTGGAAAAAATAGGCGTTACCAAAAGTCCGGAAAAAACCGAGTCTTTACCAGAGCCTGTTAAAGTAGTTGAACCGATAAAAGAAGCGGTAATTGTACCATTGAACACCGCTCCTTATGAGTCTAAAATAAAATCTTTACGAATTGCACTTGTAGCATGTATTGCGCTTTTAGCTGTAAGTATTGTTGCGCTTTACTCTGCACACAATCAATTAGGCGATGCCAAAGATCAGATTGCTGCCTTAAACCTTAACAACGAGAAATTTACAAGTACTGTTAATTTCATGAAGCAAAGCAATGCTGATCTGCAAAAGATCATTGATATGAACAATGATCCGGATTGGAAAACCGTAAAACTAGCTGGAACTGTTATGGATCCGAAAGCGAAAATGACGGTTTACTGGCATGCAAAAGGTAAACATGTAATGGTCGACAATTCTAAAATGGATTTACCTGCCAATGATCAGCAACATCAATATCAACTTTGGGCTATTGTAAATGGCAAACCTGTTGATTTAGGTGTATTTGACGTTAAAGCAGATTCTACTCATATTCTTGTGGCCATGAAAGAAATTGGCTCTGCTGCTGCATTTGCAGTAACGCTAGAGAAAAAAGGTGGCAGCGTAAGTCCTACCATGAATCAAATGATTGTAATAGGCAACGTTTCGATCTAACAATTTTAACCCAGAAAATCTTTTACAGTTTTTGGAAGTTGCATTGCAACCTGTGATGCAGTTACATTAAAAACATCTGCAGCCAAATCATCGCCTGCTTTGCCATGAAAATAGCATCCTAATATTGCGGCATCCTTTGCAGGATAACCTTGTGCAACATATGCGGTAATTATTCCGGTAAGCACATCCCCCATACCACCCTGTGCCATTGCCGGGTTACCAGTGGAATTAATAAGTACTTCACCTCGCTGGCTCACAATAAAAGTATATTGATTTTTAAGAACAATCACTATGCCTAGCTGTATCGCTTTTTTTCGTGCAGTCTGTAGCCTGTCCCACCAATTCGTATGCTTGCCAAATAAATTATCAAATTCCTTTAGGTGGGGTGTTATTATGGAGTGTTTTTCTATTACAGCCAACAGATCCGGACGCGAAGCTAATATATTTAAGGCGTCTGCATCTGCAATAAAGTCTCTTTTTAGGGCAAATAACTGCGCCAGTGTCTGTTCAGCTTTTGCTCCTTTACCTAAACCAGGGCCTATAGATATGGCATTATACTTAGTTAGTGCTTCATTTTTTAGCAGTGCCTTCCTTTTTACAAACATTACTTCCGGTAGGGATGTATTCAACGCCAACAGGCCGCTTTCGGGCATTGAAGTGGTAGTCAGCCCTGCTCCTGCATAAAGGCAGCCCTTAGAGGCCAGCAACGCAGCTCCCATAGTTTGGGGAGCACCTGCAATAATTAATGCATGCCCATAAGTGCCTTTATACGAAAATGCTGTTCTTTCTTTAAACAACTTTTTGATATCATCAGGCTGTATAAGGCGATATGGAGATGTTTCTTCTTCTTTAGTATTTTGTTTACCCAGACCCGTTCCTACCACCTGCACTTTGCTGTGCGGATCTGAGTCTGGAATGAAAGAATCTAAAAAGATAGCCATATGCTTAAAGTCCCATTTCTTTTTTTAAAAACTTACCGGTAAGGCTTATTGGGTTTTGAATTAATCCTTCTGGTGTGCCCTCAAAGATAATTCTGCCTCCACCTATACCGCCTTCTTCACCAAGGTCAATAACCCAGTCGGCAACTTTTACAACATCCAGGTTATGTTCAATAACAAGTACTGTATTTCCCTTTTCAACCAATTCGTTTAGTACACCTAACAATACATTGATATCTTCAAAGTGCAAACCCGTAGTTGGTTCATCCAGAATGTAAAAAGTTCTTCCTGTATCTTTTTTAGAGAGTTCTGTAGCCAGTTTTACACGCTGCGCTTCTCCTCCCGATAAAGTTGTTGATGATTGCCCCAGGGTGATATATCCTAAACCAACATCTTTAAGTGTTTTAATTTTGCGATAAATAGAAGGCATGTTCTCAAAGAAGTCGCATGCTTCTTCTATACTCATGTCCAATACGTCGCTGATAGATTTACTTCTGTAACGTACTTCCAGCGTTTCGCGGTTATATCTTTTTCCTCCACACTCTTCACATGGCACCTGTACATCTGGCAGGAAGTTCATCTCTATAACCTTCATTCCTCCACCCTGACAGGTTTCGCAACGCCCCCCCTTTACATTGAAAGAGAAGCGGCCAGGCTTATAGCCTCTTATCTTGGCTTCAGGCAGCTGAACGTACAGATTTCTGATATCTGAAAATACACCTGTATAGGTGGATGGATTAGAACGTGGCGTACGACCAATAGGTGCCTGATCTATTTCGATTACTTTATCTATTTCTTTTAAGCCGTTAATCCTTTCGTACGGAAGCGGATGTTTTTTTGCTCTAAAGAAGTGATGGTTTAATATGGGATACAGTGTTTCAGTAATTAAACTTGATTTGCCACTGCCAGATACTCCGGTAACTGCTATAAACTTGCCTAATGGAAAATCAACCGAAACATCTTTTAAATTGTGGCCGCTTGCCTTAATGATGGAAAGCTTGTGTCCATTTCCTTTTCTGCGTTTGGCAGGCACCTCTATCCCCTTTTTACCATTTAGATAAGCGGCAGTTAAGGTATCCGATTTCAGGATTTGAGCTGGTGTTCCCTGCGCAACAATTTGGCCACCATGGGCTCCTGCAGCAGGGCCTACATCAATTACATGATCTGCTTCCAGAATCATGTCCTTATCGTGTTCAACAACCAACACCGTATTACCAAGATCCCTAAGATTTTTAAGGGCTCCTATTAAACGCTCATTATCACGCTGATGCAAACCAATACTAGGCTCGTCCAGAATATACATTACATTCATTAACTGCGACCCGATTTGGGTAGCTAACCTGATTCTTTGTGCCTCACCGCCAGAAAGTGTACGTGCAGTACGATCTAACGACAGGTAATTTAAACCAACATCTGTAAGGAAGCCTAATCTGGCGCGTATCTCTTTAAGAATTTCTTTGGCAATAATGTTTTGYCGCTCGGTAAGTCTGCTCTCTACATCTACATACCAGTTTTTAAGGCTGATGATGTCCATTTCGGCAAGCTCAAATATGTTCTTACCATCAATTTTAAAGTTCAGACTCTCTTTCTTTAAACGCGCGCCATTACATACAGGGCAGGTTTTTAGTTTCCGGAAGCTCTCCATATCATCAACTCCTCCCTCACCCTTCCGCTCTTGCTGCTCTTCTAACAGCTTAATAATTCCATCAAATGAGATTTGATAGTTCTGAACGTTCCATTTATTATACTCTACGGCTACACTTAATAATTCGTGAGTACCATTTAGAAGAATATTAATATTCTCTTCTCCAAGTTTTTCAAGTGGAGTTGAAAGCGAGAAGTTATATTTTTTTGCAAGCGCTTTTAAAACCTGAAATACCCATACTTCTCGATATTCGCCTAACGGGGCTAATCCTCCATTTAGAATACTTAGTTTAGGATTCGGCATCACCGACTCTTTATCAATTACAAATATGTATCCTAAGCCGTCGCAATTCTCACAAGCTCCATAAGGAGAGTTAAAAGAAAAACTATTTGGCTGTGGCTCATCGTAAGAGATGCCCGTTGTTGGGCACATTAAAAAACGACTGWAATGAGACACATTGTTTGCCTTATCACTTATTTTGATGATTCCCTTTCCTAAACGCATAGCAGTTTGGAGTGAATCCTGAAGTCGTTTTATATCTTTCCGGTCTATTACAAGCCTGTCTACAACAATTTCAATGTCGTGGATCTTGTACCTGTCAACCTGCATTTTAGGTGTAATATCCTGTATATCGCCATCGATACGCACTTTAACGTATCCTTGTTTACGGATTTGTTCAAAAAGTTCCCGGTAGTGGCCCTTACGACCTTTAACAACGGGTGCCAGGATATTTACCGGCATGTCATCAAACTTATTGAATATGTTATTAAGGATCTGATCTTCGCTCATACGCTCCATCTTCTCACCTGTATTGTAAGAAAAGGCATCAGCTGCGCGGGCATAAAGTAAACGCATAAAATCATAGATCTCAGTAATTGTTCCTACGGTAGATCTTGGGTTCTTACTTGTCGTTTTTTGTTCAATTGCAATAACCGGGCTTAAGCCCGAGACTTTATCTACATCAGGTCTTTCCATCCCCCCCATAAACTGGCGCGAATAGGCACTAAAGGTTTCCATATACCTCCGTTGTCCCTCGGCATAAATGGTATCAAATGCCAACGAGGACTTGCCGCTTCCACTTAAGCCTGTAATTACAACAAGCTTATTTCTGGGAAAGGAAACATCTATATTTTTAAGGTTATGCACCCTGGCACCATACACTTCTACATCTTTTTGCTCGCCCAGGTCAATGGTATTTTTGCTCATATATATATTAAAAACAATATGGATATCTGATGATTAAGATAACAATTTTAAAGGCACAAAGGTAAGCCATTATAAGGAAAGATTATCTATTTACCAAACTATGGTTGTGTCATTTTCTGTAGGATGGCCTGTACAGACCAGCACCCTGCCGGCCGCAATTTCATCATCCATTAAAATTTCGTTATAATCCATACGTACACCGCCTTTAACGCAATTTGCAGTACATGTACTGCAGATTCCAGCCTTACAACTGTACGGCACATCTATATTTTGTTCAAGAGCGGCATTAAGTATCGTCTTATTATAGGGCACCGAAAGTCTGTATTCCTGCCCTCTAAGGTTCAAAACCACAGAGTAGGTATTTGTATCTTTTACTTCCTTTTCTGTAGTATCGTCTTCATCTACTTCATCCTCCGGCATTACAAAAGTTTCTCTTTTGATCTGACTGATATCGAATCCCAGGTTAAGCAGGGTAATGCGGCAGGTAACCATATAGTCTATTGGCCCGCAGGTATAGAATAAAGCGTCTCTTTCATTAAACTCCATGCATTCCTTAACTATTTTTTCTATAAGAAACACATTTAACCTGGCCATCATCAGATTCTGCGATTGGCTTGATACGTAAATAATCTTAAACCTATCGGGATAGTTTTTCTCCAGCTCATTAAGCTCATCGTAAAAAAGTGTTTCAGCTGGCGAGCGACTACTATATATAAGGATGAGCTTCGAATGGCTTTCTTTTACCAGAGCCGTTTTAATAATAGCGAAAAGCGGTGTAATGCCTACCCCTGCGCCAAAAAGGAAAACAGTTCTTTTTAGCTCATCTTGCGGCGGGTAAGTAAACAAACCATTGGGTTGCATAGCATACAGGATATCTCCAACTGCTGTTCTATGATGCAATAGTCTCGATATTTCACCGTTTTCTACTCGTTTTATAGCAATAGCAAGTGGTTCATCAACATCAGGAGAACTACATAGAGAATACGACCTCCTAAGCGCTCTTCCTTGAATATCAAAAACTAATGTTAAAAATTGGCCGGCTAAGTATTTTGGTTTTAATCCATCCAAAACATCGAATGTAAGAACCAGTGTTTCCCCCGGCCCATACTTCATATTTTGTATACGCAATTTCATCGCTCCCATCATAGGGCAGTAAATTAGTAATTTTCATATAAAACAAAAAGCCGTTCCAATAATTTGGAACGGCTTTCCCCATTTGCACGTGTCTTTTCTCTTTCTAATTTATAGAACTTTGGGCATTACCCCCGTTCAAAGCTAATAATGCTCTTGGAGCTCTATAGCCATGACGAACAGGATCTTCCACTATCTCTTTCATGGAAATCAATTTATAAACATAACCGCCTGTTTCACGGTTTAATTTCATTTTGAAATAATTATCCTGATTTTGTCTGTCTATTTGTCTTCTCATGTGGCCATCACCTACATTATAGGCTGCTGCAACAAGTGTCCAGCTATCAAAAATACCATAAAGCTCTTTGATGTATTTAGCCGCTGCTATAGTTGATTTACGTAAATTCTGACGCTCATCTACTCTTGAGTTAACTTTTAAACCGTATGTACGGGCAGTTGTAGGCATAAATTGCCAAAACCCTGAGGCACCTTTTGGTGACACACCCGCTTTTAATCCTGATTCTACTAAAGGAACATATTTAAAATCCTCTGGAATGCCGTAAGCGGCAAGGATTGGTTCTATCACAGGAAACCATTCTGCCGCTTTTCTATGCAGGCGATTGGTCTGTAAATTGTCGAAGCTAAATTCTGCTAGAATTCTCTTCATTTTGCGTTCCACTTTGGCATCCCCTAGTGGTAGTGTTTCTTCTGCGAAACTCAATTTAGCCATCAGAGATAATGGCTTTTCATTTTGTGTTACTGTTGTATCTTTTTTTGTTGTTTTTTCTTCTTTTGAAAGACTTTTTGCTGCTTGGGGCATGTTGTAAGCAAACACTTTTGCCATAACCAGTAATGAAATTATTACCGTACATGTTATTATGTGTTTCTTTATCATTTTCCTCCTTTTTTTGGTTAATAATATAAAACGCCTGCAAACATACAACATATTGACCTAATTATCAAGCTTTTATGAAAAACACTTCCAAAATCGAGGTTTAAACTGCCGTGAGGCTAGATTTTTTTGGTTCAGGTTACGCAAGAGAAAAAATGCGAAAAACTAAGCATTTTCGACTCCAAAACCAGTCAGTAAAACCTCCAAAACCAACCTATAAAGGAGCTCCGCATTTTCTGAAATATTACGGTTTATCTACACTTAAAATTGTGAATTAGAGCAATTTTAAGTAAGTTTGCACCCGCATAAATTATGCGGTTAAAAGCGTATCATGATAAAAAACAACAACAGGAACAGTCGGGATGACAAGTCCAAACCGGGAAACCGAAGCACAACTGGCAAAAGACCAAGTGGAACAGAGAGTTCTTACAAAGGAAAAAGCAAGTTTGATGATAGAGAAGGAAAAGATAATAAATTTGGTGCGTCGAAAGACTTTAAGCCAAGAACACCAAGAGACGGAGACAGCAACAGAGATTATAAGCCAAGAGAGGGCGACAGAAAGGATTTTAAACCTAGAGGAGGAAAAGACGGAGACTCTAGAGGCTTTAAACCAAGAACTGAGAACGACTCAAAAGATTTCAAATCAAGAGGCCCAAGAACATCGGGTAGTGATTTCAAACCAAGAACACCAAGGGATGGTGATTCAAAAGGATTTGCCCCTAGAGGTGCGGCAGGTAAAGACTTTAAGCCAAGAACACCAAGAGACGGAGACAACAGAGACTACAAGCCAAGAGCTTATAAAGAAGGTAGCTCAAGAGAAACTCCTCCAGGCGAAAAAACTCGCAGTTACATAAAGAAAGATAATTTTAGTCCTACTGGCGATAAGCCTTTCAGGAAGTTCGATGATAAAAAAGGACAATCGTCTAGAAGTACTGACAGCAGACCATTCAGGAAAAGAGAGGGAGATGGCGCGAAATCTGACTTTCAATCTCGCCCTGATCGTGCAGAGCGCGGCGGACGTCCAGAACGTTTCGATAAAGAAACGGTTATGCGCAGCAGGAAATCTCCTGTTATAAAAGACGACGGCTTAATCCGTTTAAACAGATACATCGCAAATTCAGGAATTTGTTCCCGTCGTAAAGCCGATGAGCTTATTGCTGCCGGCGTAGTTTCTGTTAATGGAGTAGTTGTTTCTGAATTAGGTCAGAAAGTTGATCCTTCGAAAGATGAGATCCGCTATAATGGTGAATTGTTAAAACGTGAGAAAAAGGTTTATGTGCTTTTAAACAAACCTAAAGATTACATCACCACTACTGATGATCCACAAGAACGCAGAACTGTGATGCAACTTGTTGAAAAAGCAAGTAGAGAACGTATTTATCCTGTTGGAAGATTAGATCGCAATACTACTGGTTTGTTATTAATGACAAACGATGGTGATCTTGCCGACAAACTATCTCATCCTAAAAATGGCATTACAAAAATCTATCACGTTGAATTAAGCAGGAGTTTAAGTCAGGGTGATTTGAATAAAATTCAGTTTGGGATTGAACTTGAAGATGGTATAATTAAACCAGATTCAGTATCTTACGTTGCCGGTGGCACCAAACGCGAGGTTGGTATCCAGATCCATAGTGGTAAAAACAGAATTGTGCGCAGGATTTTTGAACACCTGGGCTACGATGTTGTTAAACTGGATAGAGTTGTTTATGGTAATTTAACCAAGAAGGATCTTCCACGTGGAAGATGGCGTTTCCTTGAAGAACATGAATTAATCCAGATCAAACATCTGATTAAATAATTTAAACATGAGAAAATCTTTCCTTTTACCCATTATCCTTTTAGCGATGCAAAGTTGTGCACAGAAAAATGATTACAATTTAATAATTGGAACATATACCAATACGGGTAAGAGCGAAGGAATTTATACTTATGATTTTGACACCAATACTGGTGAATCTAAACAGTTAAGTGTTACAAAAGGTGTTGAAAACCCAAGTTACCTTACCTTAAGTGCAGATAACAAATTTGTTTACGCTGTAAACGAAACTGGAAAAACAAGCGCGGTAAGCGCATTTAGTTTTGACGCTGCAAAAGGTGACCTTAAGTTTTTAAACAAACAGGCTACGAATGGTGATGATCCTTGTTATATTGTTGCCGATGAGAAAAATGTAATCTCTGCCAATTATTCTGGAGGTAATGCTTCTGTTTTCGGCATTGAAAGCAATGGCTCATTGGGTGCATTAAAACAAATTGTTCAGCACTTTGGAAAAAGCGTTAATAAAGACAGGCAAAATAGTCCTCATGTGCACATGGTGTTTTTTACACCAGATCATAAATATTTAATTATTAATGACCTTGGAACAGATAAGGTTTACTTATATAAT
>NZ_JBFTIZ010000018.1:0-34125 GCF_056395165.1 Pedobacter sp. 10L46_2 | reverse complement strand
CTCGTTAGCGAATGCGGGATTGTTAGTTTTATACCAGTCAGCACGTTGAGCCGGATCTGTTGGAATAACTGCCTCGCCGGTTTTATAACTGCCATAACTATTTACCAATTCCTGAGTTGGAGTTACTGAGCTCCAACCACCAATAGTGCCCGGCAATAAATAAGTATTTAGGAAATTCGCATCTTTTTGGTCAATCTGCTGACGGTCTAAAATTACCTCAGTATTACCCTCATTTACTTTATGAAAAAGTGCCTCATAACTGCGCAGACCCAAACGGAATTTCTTCTCGTCGTTAGCATTGGCAAACGTAACCCATTTGCTATAATCATCTTTAGCATCTATGGCTTCTTCTGCACCAACTTTAAATAAGCTATAGCCCAGAGTCATTACCTGACTTGATGCATCAACGGCCAGTTGCCACTGACTTTCATTTAAATGTACCCTGGCCTTTAATGCAAGGGCTGCTCCTTTGGTGATTCTTCCTTTTTCATTTGGTTTACCGCCGGCATAACTTTGGGGCAAAATTTTAGAAACGGCATCAAGCTCATCAGTAATAAATTTTACTACTTCAGCTTTTGGAGTTCTTGGTACATTTTCCGCGCCCAAGGCTAAAACCGTTGTAATTAAAGGAACATCTCCAAATTTATTTGTTAATCTGGAATAAAACAGTGCCCTTAAAAACCTTACTTCCGCTTTATATCTTTCCAATAAAGCAGCATCTACTGTAGTTACTTTATCTGCATTGGCAAGGAAATAATTTGCACGTCGGATGTCGATGAAACTCCAACCCGCATCAGTTGTAGACGTAAGCGTTCCGGCTGAAACATCTGTAGCAGAGCTTTCCCATGGATACTGCGCATGGGCATTATCTGTTGCACCATCGTCATAAATTATTCCATCGCCAGGTAGCTGATTATAAACAGCCATAACTGCCTGATAGACATCATTAGGGTTTTTCCAAAAAGTTGCTTCAGACAATTGATCCAATGGTGGTCTTTCCAAAAAGTCTTTTTTGCAAGAGGTAACAGCGCCTATTGTTAAAAGCCCTGTAAGTATATATATTGATGTTATTTTTTTCATGATATTCGTATTATTATGATTAGAAACCAGCACTTAAACCAATTGACCAGGTTTTAATACCCGGGTAACCTCCACGTCCAGAATCAGACTCAGGGTCATAATCTGCTAATCGTTTATCAGCCATAAAAGTGAAAGGGTTATTCGCTGTTCCATAAATTCTTAGTTTAGCCAATCCAATTCTTTYAGTTACATCTTGTGGAATAGTATAACCTAAGGTTATGCCTCTTACTCTGAAATAGGCCCCACTGAATAACCAGAATGATGAAGTAGGATTATAATTATGTGCCCCAGCAGCTGTTGTTAAAATGCGTGGGAAATCAGCATTCGGATCAGGATTAGCAGTTGTCCATCTGTTTAACCACTGCTCTTTTACATTGGCGCCATTAAAGAATGGATAAGCAGCCTCTTCAGATAAATAAGTTTTAACCTTTGCCACCCCGTAAGTAAGTACACTGAAATCGAAACCTTTGTATGTAGCGTTTAAATTAAACCCATAATTTAACCACGGAACATTGTTGCCAATTATCTTGCGATCGGAAGCATCGATCAGGTTATCACCATTTAAATCTTTATATTTAATATCTCCTGCTTTGGTGGTAGCTGTTTGGAAAGCGTGATTYGTTACGTCAGCAGCATCAACAAAAAGACCTTCTGATWCATATCCGTAAAAAGAACCTATTGATTCACCAACTTTCTGTATAAATCGTCCGTCAAATGTTTCGCTACCATCGCCTAGCTTAGTAATGGTACTCTTAATAATTGATAAATTACCTCCAATGCTGAACGTAAAATCGCTGCCAATTTTGTTGTTGTGAGTAATCGCAAGCTCAAATCCTTTGTTTTGGGTAGCGGCACCATTTGATAGTGGAAGCCCACTATTTATAGCATCGGTAGTGCTTGTATTTACTCCACTGGTTGCAAGTGCAGGAACCCTCATTAAAAGATCCTTAGTATTTTTAATATAGTAATCTGTAGTAATATCTAGTTTACCGTTGAACATACTTAGGTCGATACCCAAATCTGTCATATATACTTTTTCCCAGGTTGCCAATGGGTTGGCAATTTTTGCTGACCACACTCCGCCTTGTGGAGCCTCTTCAAAACTATATTGATAGCCAGTATTTAACAGGTCGAAATAGTTTCCAATTGATACGACATCCTGGTTACCCAAAGAACCCCATGAACCACGCAATTTCAAATTATTGATCCAATCCACATTTTTCATAAAGTCCTCTTTACTTACATTCCAACCTGCAGAAAACGAGGGGAATACTGCTCTGCGGATATCTTTACGAAAACGGGATGAATAATCTATACGTGTATTAACTTCTAAAAGGTATTTGTCGTTAAAAGCATAATTGAAACGTCCAAAAACAGAGCGCATAGCCCAATCTTGCTGGTTACTTCGGTTTGCCTGTCCATCGTCATCAGAGTTGATATCTTCAGGATTTGATGATCCCGATACAACAGTGGTCATATCATTATTCGGGAAATTTTTACGCCCCACAAATGCTGTTCTGTAGGTATTGCTTTCTTGCGATGCACCTACTGTTAATTTACCATAATGTTTGCCAAAAGTACGTTCATAATCAGTTGTTACCTGCGTTAAAAGCTCCCTCCTTTTACGCCAGTATTCAAGCATATCATTCTGCACTTTTTGAGTTGAAGTAATTGGCTTTCCGGTTAAAAAGTCATTAATAGGATCAAGGGTATTGTTAAAAGACCATGAGTTGCCATTTGTATATTTTAGGGAAACTAATCCATTTATTGACAGCCCTTTTAATGGTGTTAAAGTAGCATTAGCAGAGGTCTGGAAATAATTATCACGATCCCAGGCTTTACCGCCTTCTTCAATTATGCGTGCCTGATTACGACCTGCTGTTTGCGCATTGGCTTTGCCATTATCGATTGATCCCCAATCGCCATTGCTCTGGCGAAATACAGAAGTTGGCAAAGACCTGTTAAGCTCTGTCCAGCTCATGTTGCCTTTACGGTCAAAATTTTGGTTTATGAACGAGAAGTTAGTTCCAACCTTTAAAATTTCAGGTACAATAGTAGTTTCAGTATTTAACTTAGCCACAAAACGGTTCTGATCTTTATTCGGAATAATAGATTCCTGACTAAGATAAGATACCCCTAAATAACTATTGGTAATTTTACCTGGTGCATTTATGTTTAAATTGATATCACTTAAGGGTGCAGTTTTGCGAAGAACTTTATCATACCAATCAGTATTTGGGTAAAGATCTGGTTTTGAACCATCTTTATACCATTGAATTTGTTCTGCAGTAAAAAGTGGAGCACCACCAGCATTTGTTAATGCCTCATTGTAAAGTGTAGTATAATCGCCTGAGCCTACATATTTCGCCATTTTGGTAGGCGATTGCCATCCGTAATTTGCATTAAGTTCTACCGTAGTTTTCTCTCCGTTACCACGCTTAGTAGTTACCATGATAACACCATTGGCTGCTCTTGACCCATACAATGCAGCAGAAGATGCATCCTTTAAAACAGACATACTAGAAATGTCGTTAGGATTTAAGGTAGCGAATTCCTGTGCAGAGGCAGGTATGCCATCAATAACATACATTGGATTGCTTCCACCAGACACCAGGCTACTTCTACCTCTAATGCTTACAGTAGTTGAAGCAGATGCATCTCGGCTTAAGTCCCCAGGACGCTGTAAAATAGTAAGACCAGGAGAAACACCTTGTAATGCATTCTGTATTGAAGTTACTGGCCTGTCCTTTAACTGCTTAGGAGTTACAGTGGCAATAGCACCAGTTAAACTCGTTCTTTTTTGTGTACCATAGGCCACAACTACAACTTCATTCAGGTTGCTAGATTCATCCTCAAGACTTATATCTATTGTACCAGCTTTTGCTGCAGTAACTTCTTTGGTTTTAAAACCTATAGCTCTGAAAACCAAAACACTATTTTCTGGTACAGTGAGTGCATAGGCTCCTTCTGCATTGGTTGACGTTCCGCGGCTTGTTAAATTTTTCACTTGTACAGAAACACCAGGTATAGGGTTACCTTGACTGTCTTTAACTGTTCCTTTAACATTAATGTCAGCTCGTGTGTAGTTTACAGGCAGGCCTCCTGCATAAGCACTTATAGATGCAGTCACCAATATTAAAAAACAAAGTTTTATCAATACTAGTGTTTTAACGAACGGCCTTAGCTGCCGTTTTAAATAATAGTCAATCATAATTGTTATTTAGTTTAGTTGTTAGTTAGTTATTGGAATTGCAGTAATTACTTTGTTAGGTTATCATACTATTTAATCTCATGAATTGAGAGGAAGGACTTAGATGGTTAAAACTTTTCAGCTCTAATGTATAGAGTCGGGAGGTCACATATTATGTACAACTTAACGCAATCGATTGATTTAGCACGGACGCCAGTATAACTTCCTCTTGAAATCTTTAATAAATTGCTTTTAGGTATATCAAACTTCAGTCAGGCTTTGTTCGGCAAAGCTTGATCTTATGAATCATGATCTTTTTTATTTCTATGGGAATAATAATTAACCCAATGTTTAATTATCTACTAAGAAGTTAGTTTAAAGCACTCCAGAGGCACTATTTAATGGTGAAAAAGACAGCCTTTACACAACCCGAAACAAACGTTTGCGCAACAAAAATGATACAAATGCTTTTAGGAAGCTATATTCCATTCAGCATTGCATTCAGAAAATCTCTCTTTTTCACATAGGAATTTGAAGTTTCAGAACTTCTATAAATAAGGAGTTTATTATTTTTAACAATGCTCTTAAATTTCTTCAGAGAAATTCTTAAAACACTGCAAGCCTCGGTTTGAGTGTAATACAAATCTTTGTTAATCATAATTGCGTTCTTTATAACACCAATTTAATCTGAAAACGTTCAGATTATACAGCAAACTTATTGAATGGTAATTCTCGATCTTTAAACTGCGATAAATAACAGGTTATACAGGTTATGTGATATTTATACACTTTGCTACACAATCATAAAAGTTCCATTTCTTTTCATTAAATGTTGGGTATTTTCATCTTAAAAAAGATCATGAAAAAATTAGCGTTTATCTCTTCAATTACTTTCATCCTGCTGTCATCAGCATGCAGTAAAAAAGCTGGGCAAGAAGTTCCCGAACCAAATAAAACAACCTACAAAGTGGGTCTCTCTGTTGAGAATGGAAAAACAGGCTTAGATGGTGGCACTGAAACAACATTAGTTACGCCCATAGAAAATTTAGTCAATCAATTGACCTTTATCATATTTAATTTTGACACCGGAAATGAATATTATAGATCAACTCAAACCAGCAATTTGCCTGGCATGGGAGAAATATATTTCGATTTGCCTGTTGGTAATTATATATTTATTGCGGTTGGCTCCAAATCACTTTTTGGGATCAATAAATATTACCGGGACAACGAAGTTCCTATACTATTACCTCTTGCCGAGGCAAACATGCAGTATTGGCAACCTAACCCAACAATGGCTGATAAGCATTATAAAACAGATGATACTTTTTATGCAAAATCTTCAGTAATAAGCATCGATGGAAACCAAACAATAAACCTTACCATGCAGCGGGTTGTTGGCAAACTGGAAGTACTTGTGGAAGATGTACCTGAGTTCATCGTTGATGTTAATTTCGAAGCAACAGGTTTTACATTGAAAGATCAAAAAACCTTCGGCCGTATTGATGATAATGCGGGTTACGAGGTAAGCAATGCAAATGGCCCAATCAGCATTTATATTCTGAGTACGGAAAGACCTATTCTAATTGAGATATCCGGAGGTGGTGTAAGAAAAACCCTGAGTGTACCCATTTACAGAAACAAGCGTACAATTGTGAAAGGCAAACTACTAGTCCCTTCTACATCAACCAGTTTTAAAGTTACCATTAACGATAAGTGGCTGGTTGACACTACTGTTGTTCATTTTTAAGTACTACATAGATAGGAAGAAAATTATTGACACAATTTTGACAGTTAAAAAGAGTTAGGTTACGTTAACTTTCAAGGCTAATACTATTTTTGTGGCCGAATATGAAAACTGCTGTTGTATTCTTCCTATCCCTGTGTTTCTTCCTTTTAGGAGGATCAAATCACGTTTATGCGGGCACTCATCAAAGCACAAGCAGTTATTCTGCTGTTCAAAAGGTTGAAAAATCGCAACAAACAAATCTTGTGATTGCCAATCAGGGCCTTTCAGAAGTTAAAACCAGTACCATAGGTGATAAAAAAGAAGACTTCATCAGTGTTGAAGACGAAGATGATGATCTTGTATCTGTCAGGAAATCCGTATTGCCTGCCAAGTACTTTGCAACACTTACCTATGCTTCTATTTTAATTTATTCCAACGCTTATTTCAAAAACCGCTTGCCTTTTTGCAAGCACCTTTCCTACACTTCTTCTTACAAATACATTCTACAAAGAGTTCTAAAAATATGATCAACAATACGCTTCAGTTATCGAAGTCGTGATCATACATGCCCGTAGAGGTAATTCTGGTTTCATACCCGATAACTGATGCTATTTCTCATTTCAGGGAATCTCTGATTCCTGATCATCAAATCGATTAATAATTAATTCATACTATGAAGAGAATTGCAATGCTCATGGGCTTGGGCGTTATATTATGCCATACAAGCTGTACATCTGAAAAAAAAGAAAAGGAAGAAATCAGCAAGTATGCGGTTACTACTCCTTTAAAAATTGACACCTCATTTACCAAGGAATATGTTTCACAAATAAAATCTGTAAGGAACATTGAGATTAGGGCACAAGAAAAAGGATATATGCAGAACATTTATGTTGACGAAGGTCAATCTGTAAAAGCGGGCCAGCTCTTGTTCAGGATCATGCCAAAAATGTACGAAGCAGAGTTAATGAAAGCGCAGGCTGAAGCCAAATCTGTAGAGATAGAATTACAGAATACCAAAACTCTGGCTGATAAAAATGTAGTGTCAAAAAATGAGCTGACAATGGCTCAAGCTAAACTTGATCAGGCTAAAGCTGAAGTGGCGCTAGCAAAACTACACTTGTCATTCACTGAAATCAAAGCACCATTTGATGGCACCATTGATCGCATTCCTTTGAAACTGGGAAGTCTTGTTGACGAAGGTGAATTATTGACTAACCTTTCTGATAACAGCCAGATGTTTGCCTACTTTAATGTATCTGAACCGGAGTATCTGGACTATCAGACTAATATCAAAGGTCGCGGCGACAACAAGGTAAGCCTGCTTTTGGCTAATAGCCAACCCTTGAAATATAAAGGTGAGGTAGAAACCGTTGAAAGTGAATTTGATAATGAAACAGGAAACATCGCTTTCAGGGCAAGATTCCCAAACCCTGACAAGCTTTTAAAAAATGGCGAGACAGGTAAAGTTCAAATGACAGTTCCACTTAAAGGTGCATTAATAATCCCTCAAAAAGCAACCTACGAAATTCAGGACAAAGTATATGTTTTTGTGGTTGACAAGAATGGAGTAGTGAGATCGCGGAATATTAGTATAAGCAGCAGAATGCCTGACTTGTATGTAGTAGGAAATACTCTGTCTGAAAATGACAAAATCCTACTTGAAGGTGTACAAAAGGTTAAAGATGATGATAAGATCAAATATGAATTTATAGCACCCAAGGAAGTTATTTCCCGTCTGCAATTGAAAACGGAATAGTAATTCCATCCTTAAAAAAGTAATTCTATGTTTAATAAATTCATACACAGGCCAGTCCTGTCTATAGTAATATCGCTCATTATTACATTTCTGGGTGTGTTGGCTACCACCCAATTACCGGTAACACAATTCCCTTCCATTTCTCCACCAAAGGTGAACATCACTGCGGAATATCCGGGAGCAAATGGTGAACTAATGATCAAATCAGTAATCATTCCGCTGGAACGGGCGATTAACGGTGTTCCAGGAATGAAATACATGGCATCAGATGCCGGTAATGATGGTGAAGCCACCATACAGGCCGTATTTAATCTGGGTACCGACCCCAACCAGGCATCAATAAATATTCAAAACCGTGTAGCTTCTGTTATCAATAAACTACCTCCTTTGGTGGTGCGTGAAGGTGTAAAGATTACGAGGGAAGAGTCTAATATGCTCATGTACATCAACCTGTACAGTAAAGACCCGCATATGGATCAGAAGTTTCTTTTCAACTTCGCCGACATCAACGTATTATCAGAGTTAAAAAGAGTTGATGGTGTTGGAGTTGCAGATATCCTTGGTAACCGCGAATATGCCATGAGGGTATGGTTAAAACCAGACCGTATGCTGGCTTACAAGATATCGGCCGATGAAGTTTTAAAAGCACTTGACGAGCAGAGTTTGGAAGCTTCGCCAGGTAAAACCGGAGAAAGCTCCGGTAAAAGATCTCAGGCATTTGAATATGTATTAAAATATCCCGGAAGGTTTAGTACCAAAGAGGGATATGAGAACATCATACTAAGATCATCCGCAAAAGGAGAGATACTTCACCTGAAGGATGTAGCTGATGTGGAGTTTGGAAGTTCATATTACGATCTTTATTCCAATCTTAATGGCCGACCTTCGGCTGCTATAGTTGTAAAGCAATCTTATGGAAGTAATGCGAGCCAGGTAATCAAGGACATAAAAGCTAAACTGAAGGAAATCAAATCGAGCTCATTTCCTAAAGGTGTAGATTATGAGATCAGTTATGATGTATCCAAATTCCTGGATGCTTCTATTGAAAAAGTAATACACACCCTTGTAGAGGCATTTATTCTTGTAGGATTGGTTGTATTCCTTTTCCTTGGCGACTGGCGCTCAACATTAATCCCGGCCATTGCAGTACCGGTATCTCTTATAGGAACTTTTGTATTTATGCAATTCTTTGGGATAACACTTAACCTCATCACCTTATTCGCTCTGGTGCTGGCAATAGGTATTGTGGTAGATAATGCCATTGTAGTAATTGAAGCAGTCCATGCCAAAATGGAAGAAAAGAATCTTTCGCCGCTTAAAGCCACCGAAGAAGCAATGCATGAGATTAGCGGGGCTATTATTGCGATCACTTTTGTAATGGCAGCGGTATTTATTCCTGTTGCATTTATGTCTGGCCCCGTAGGAATATTCTACAGACAGTTTTCTATTACCATGGCAACATCAATTATTTTATCAGGAGTGGTTGCACTTACCCTTACCCCTGCCCTGTGTGCAATTATGCTGAAGAATAATCATGGAAAAGCCCAAAAGAAAACGTGGCTTAATAAAGTGCTGGATGGTTTTAACAATTGGTTCAACAGGGTTTCGGGCAAGTACCAGAAGTTGTTAAGTTTAATTGTTAACAGACGGGCGGTCACTTTTATCATGTTAGTTGCCTTTTGCGCTGGTATATGGCTACTAAACAACAGCCTTAGTTGCCGAGAAGCTACAGAAAATTGCCGAAGGCATGGAAGATGTACAATCCGTTTCCTCTTTGGCGGGTTATGAGATCCTTACAGAGGGTACCGGAGCCAATTCAGGAACTTGTCTGATCAACTTGAAAAGCTGGGAGGAACGTAAACACTCTGTACAGGAGGTAATTAATGAATTGGAAGAGAAATCTAAAGATGTAACGGGGGCCACCATTGAATTTTTCCAACCACCCGCTGTACCGGGTTACGGAGCTGCTGGTGGTTTTGAGTTGCGTTTGCTGGATAAAGCCGGAACAGGTGATTACAAAAAGATGGAAACGGTGAGCAGGGATTTTGTAAAGGAACTGAGTAAACGCCCTGAATTATCATCGGTATTTACGTTTTACAGTGCCAGTTTCCCGCAATACATGCTCAAGATTGATAACGACATTGCTCAGCAAAAAGGAGTAACTATTGAGAATGCGATGAATACGCTTTCTACATTAGTGGGAAGTAACTATGAAACCAGCTTTATCAAATACGATAGGCAATACAAAGTGATGGTGCAGGCCTTGCCACAATACCGGGCCTTACCTGAAGATGTTCTGAAACTATATGTGAAGAATAACCGTGACGAGATGGTGCCATTCTCGGCCTTCATGAAAATTGAGAAGGTTTACGGATTATCAGAGATCACCAGACACAACATGTATAATGCATCAGAGATTAGTGGTTCCTCTGCGCCAGGCTATAGTAGTGGTTCAGCAATTAATGCAGTATCGGAAGTGGCTAAAACCAGTTTACCAAGAGGATTCTCGATTGACTGGGCAGGTATTTCCAAAGACGAGGTTGCCCGTGGAAATGAAGCGATCTATATCTTCATCATCTGCCTTGTTTTCGTGTATATGCTCCTTGCTGCACAGTATGAGAGCTTTATTTTACCATTCCCTGTAATTCTTTCACTTCCGGCCGGAATTTTCGGAGCATTCCTCTTGTTGAAATTATTCGGGTTAGAGAATAACATATATGCTCAGGTGGCTATGGTTATGCTTATCGGTCTGCTGGGTAAGAATGCTGTATTGATCATAGAGTTTGCCGTTCAGAAACACAGGGCAGGAAGCTCAGTACTTCAGGCGGCTATTGAAGGTTCGGCCGTAAGGTTCCGCCCTATTCTGATGACTTCCTTTGCATTTATTGCCGGATTGATCCCATTGGTTTTTGCTTCCGGACCGGGTGCAACAGGTAACAGGACAATCGGATCGGCTGCTGCCGGAGGTATGCTTTTCGGAACTGTTTTCGGTGTTCTTATCATACCGGGATTGTACTACATCTTCGGCAAAATCTCAGAAAAATATGCTCTTGTTAAAAATGAAGAAGAAAATCCTTTAACTGAAGAAATTGATCACAATGTATAAACACAAGATATATAAATGCATTGGCCTGGTGGGTATTTGCCTGGCCGTTGCAAGCTGTAAGGTCCCTGCGTTCATGCAGTCTGCTGAAAACAAATCTGTTCCCGAATCTTATAATGACAACAGGGATACCACCAATATGGCTGCGCTTGAATGGAGGCGCTTTTTTACCGACCCAAATTTGGTGAATCTGATTGACACGGCCCTTAAACATAACCAGGAGTTGAGTATAACACTTCAGGAAGTGGAAATAGCCAAGAACGACATCAAATTTAAACAGGGAGCGCTTTTACCAACCGTAGGTGCAAAGCTTGGCTTGGGTGTTGAAAAAGTAGGAAGGTACACCAGCCAGGGTGCGGGTGATGCTTCAACAGAAATTGCCCCGGGAAAAGAAACTCCAGACCCACTGATGGACTATACCGCTGCAGTGTATGCAAACTGGGAAGTAGATATTTGGAAAAAACTCCGTAACTCTAAGAAAGCTGCAATTAGCAGATACTTATCTACCGTAGAGGGCAAAAATTTTGTGCTGACTAATTTAATTGCTGAGGTTGCCAACTCTTATTATG
Source organism: Pedobacter sp. 10L46_2 (assembly GCF_056395165.1). Taxonomy (NCBI): domain Bacteria; kingdom Pseudomonadati; phylum Bacteroidota; class Sphingobacteriia; order Sphingobacteriales; family Sphingobacteriaceae; genus Pedobacter; species Pedobacter sp. 10L46_2. The sequence goes on along the minus strand of NZ_JBFTIZ010000018.1, from coordinate 22,698 downwards.
AATTGCTGGCTTTGGATAATCAGTTAGAGATTGTTAAACAGAACATCCAGCTTCAAAAGGATGCCCTTGAGATAGTAAAAATTCAAAAACAAGCAACCAGGGTAACCGAATTAGCTGTTCAGAAATTTAAAGCGGAAGTACTGAATTCTCAAAGTTTGGAGTTTGACATTCTTCAAAAGATCAAGGAGGGTGAAAACAAGATCAATTTTTTACTTGGTCGATTCCCTCAGGAAATCCCAAGAGATCATGGCAATTTTCTGAACCTCTTGCCTCCGGCAGTTCGCACAGGTATTCCATCGCAGCTGCTGGCCAACAGACCAGACATTAAACAAGCAGAACTGGAGCTGGCTGCTGCGAAATTAGATGTAAAAGTAGCAAAAGCGGAATTCTATCCTTCACTCGATATTTCCGCAGCGTTCGGGTTTCAGGCATTTAACCCATCTTATCTGGTGAAATCGCCCGAATCAATGCTGTATTCACTTGCCGGAGATCTTGCTGGCCCGCTAATTAATAGAAACGGAATTAAGGCAGAGTTTAAAAATGCAAACTTGCGTCAGCTTCAGGCCATGTATAACTATGAGCGAACAATTTTAAATGGATACTTAGAAGTTTCTACTCAAATGTCGAATATAGATAACCTGGAAAAGAGTTTTCGTTTGAAGTCTGACCAGGTAGATGCACTCAACAAATCTATTGATATCTCCAATGACTTATTTAAATCGGCAAGGGCAGATTATCTGGAAGTGCTAATGACCCAGCGGGATGCCCTGGAGTCAAAACTGGAACTCATAGAAACAAAAAAGAACCAGCTCAGTGCTGTAACCAATATCTATCAGGAACTTGGTGGTGGTTGGAAATAACAACAATTTCTTATAAAAAGAGCCGGTCTAAAATTTTAGACCGGCTTTTTTTCTTTTAATCAATAACTTGATCTTATCTTTCGTTCAAGATTTGCAACGCATCCTGATCTTCAAATTTATTGATTTGCCTGTTTAGCTCTTGATATAAGTCGGCAGTGATGGTTTCGTATCCTTTTTTCCCATATTTATTATCCATTTCATGTGGATCTTTTTGCAGATCGTACAACTCCCACCCTACTACACGCTTATAGAACCGGATCAACTTGTACCTCTTTGTGCGAATCCCGAAATGAGGGGAAACTGAATGCTCACCATTTTCATAATAATGATAGTATAAAACCTGTCTGCCTTTATCAGCATGGTTTTTTAAGGCCGGCAACATAGATATGCCTTGTATATCTTTTGGGATAGGCAACCCCGCAGCATCAAGTACGGTTGGGGCAATGTCCAGGTTCATCACAAAACGATTGGAAACAGTGCCTGCTTTTACCTGGCCGGGGTATCGCATAACCATAGGGGTACGGAATGACTCCTCATAAATCCAACGTTTATCAAACCATCCGTGTTCTCCCATATAAAATCCCTGATCAGACAGATAGATTACAATAGTATTCTTGCTCAGACCATGTTGATCCAGGTAGTCCAGTGTGCGCCCGATGTTTCGGTCCAGGGAGGTTGCAGTACTTAAGTAATCGCGCATATAACGTTGGAATTTCCATTCGGTAAGTGCTTTTCCCTGTAATTTCAATGCATTAAATTGTGCTTCTATAGGCTTATAATAAGCATCAACTTTAGCACGCTGGGCGGCGTTCATCCTACTAAAATTACCATCTTTATTCTCCTTATCATCAGAACCGAACATCTTTAGGTCATACCCCATTAGCATGGTCTTTTCAATGGACATGTCCTGTATCTCGGCAGCTTTTCTGTTTTGGTAGGTATCGTAAAAATTGGCCGGAAGCGGAAAGTTAACCTTATCAAAGCGCCCCAGATCAGCAGTATCTGGCAACCAAACACGATGTGTGGCCTTATGTCCGATAACAAGGCAAAATGGTTTGGATTCGTCTCTTTTATCCAACCAGTTTTCAGCTTCATCCGTAATTACATTGGTTACGTAGCCGTCAATTCTTTTTTTGCTACCGTCCATCATGTCAAAATCCGGATTGAAATATTGTCCCTGATTAGGCAATACCTGCCAAAAATCAAAACCCTGGGGTTTGCTTTCCAGATGCCATTTGCCAATCCATGCAGTCTGATAGCCGCCTCTCTGCAACTGCTTTGCAAAGGAGTCCTGGTCGCCATTAAAAACTGAACTTTCATTATCTTTAAATCCATTTTTATGACTGTATTTTCCAGTCAGGATTACTGCCCTGCTGGGACCACAAATGGAGTTGGTTACATATGCCTTATCAAAACGAACCCCTTCATTTGCAATCCGGTCTATATTGGGGGTTTTCATCAATTTACTACCATAGGCGCTTATGGTCTGATAGGCATGATCATCTGAAATGATAATCACAATATTTGGTCGTTTTGCCGCAGTTCCCCTTTGCTGCTTTTGTGCAAACAGATGCATACAACTATTAACTAATGCAAGGAGTAGTAAGGTCTTAATTAATTTCATTTGATTTCCATATTGTTATATAAAAGGAGGCTGAGGTAAACAAATTCCTTCCGGCTCCGCCTAATCTTTTGGAATGGAAATATAACTTATTGTTAAGCCTTGTCCAATCTTTTTCTGTTTTTGGTAACCATTGCCTAAATAATTGATTTTTATTTACCATCGTTAATCCAACAACAACATTGCCGGTTTAGAATAACTTTCGCATACCCATATCGCCATAAATTTGTAGTATGGAACAGAATCAAAGATAAAGTATGCCAGTTTGGGCCTTCGTTTATTAAGGTTGTAAAAGATTAATTTTAGCCGGCTAATTCCATTGGTTGAATGAAGGATACAATCTTGAAATTGATTAATCAGAAATTAAGGGTAAACTAAAAGAAAAAACAGAACCTTTTCCCCACTCACTTTCTGCATAGATTTCTCCATCATGAAAATGAATTAGCTCCCAGCAGAGGTACAACCCTATCCCAAACCCGGAAATGGATCGGCCCTGTTCATCATTCACCCGATAAAAACGTTCAAATACATGAGGGAGGTCCTCTTCTTTTATGCCCAAGCCCTGGTCAGACACACAAATTATAGCTTTACCGTCTTCTTTATGGCAGCTCAGGGCTACGGGCATCCCTCCCACGTTATATTTTATGGCATTACTGACCAGGTTATTGATTACCTGACCAATCTTTTCCCGATCGGCCATGACTGTTAAATCTGGACCAGGCTTAAAATGAAGGGGGGTAATGATAACAGGTGCAAAAAAGGTTTCCAGCACTTCCAAAATCAGATCGTTGATCAGAAATTCTTTCTTATCCAGGTGTATTTTACCAGAATCTAAACGGGAGACATCCAGGAAGCTGTTTATAAGGCCTGCCATTTTATTCACTTGGGTATCGAGTTTAATCAGCGTCGCTGCACTGAATTCATCAGATTTGATATTCGCTTTTCGCATCAACACCTGCACATAAGCTTTTAATGAGGTTAATGGTGTTTTCAGTTCATGACTGACCATCGCAATAAAGTCATTTTTTCGGACCTCATCTTTCTTTTGCTCCGTAATATCCTGCAATATGCCACTGAATCGAATGGCCTGCAAATCCGTGTTAAATAATGCTTTCCCTTTAGCGCGTACATGCCTGGGGATAGGATTGTCAGGAGGCTGAATGATATAATCGATGTCATAACTTCCTCCGGAACTATAAGTCATCGCCTCGCCGATGGCATCCAATACACGCGGACGATCGGCTTCAGCAATAATACTTGTCGCCTTAGGCAGTTCAACTTCATCGTCCGCAGACAAGCCGAACCAAGCTTTTAGCCGTTGGTTTCCAATAAACCTATTGGTTTGTGGATTAAGATCCCATGTGCCAAGTTCTGCAGCCTCAATTGCAAATTCCAATTCCTTTTTGGCTTGTTCAACTTCATCATAGGCTTTTACCTTTTTAGTCGTTTCAGAACAAATGACCAATACCCCGCCAACGGCTCCGTTTTCGTCATCCACACCACTGTAGCTGAAAGTCCAGTAAACATCCTCTACTCTGCCATTGCGATAGATAGGAATGAGTTGATCTTCGCTCCAGGTAGACGCTCCTCCTCCCATAACCTGATCGATCAACGGCTTTATAGTAGGCCAAATTTCCGGCCAACATTCCGCACCCTTTTGTCCCAATGCGACAGGATGTTTCCCTTCATTACCGAGGCTTGGGCGGTAAGCATCATTGTAAAACTGAATGAGTTCTTTCCCCCACCACAAAAACATTGGAAACTTTGATCTGAGGATAATATTTACGGTGGTCAGCAAACTTTGCGGCCATTTTTCCGGACTACCTAAAACAGACTTTGACCAGTCAAAGTTCCGGGTAAGTTCTCCCATCTCACCCCCGTCTTTAAAATACTTGGCATTTGCTGATAAACTGGATCTGGTCAATGTGCTGAGCGTTTAATAAGTAAATAATGAAAAATCGGTTCAAAATCATGCCAAAACATTCCGAATGTCCCTTGTTTATTAATCCATTCTCTATGGCCGATGTAGTAGACCCGCAGCATCGGCAACCCTGCAGGCTTCCATTGCGTTGTTTACATTGAGTTTCTGAAAAATATTCTGCCTGTGCCTGTTCACAGTATGGATACTCAGAGACAGTTTACTGGCTATCTCTTTACTCCTTAACCCCTGGTTAATAAGGTGAAGAATCTGTCCTTCTCGTATAGAGAGTATGTCTTCGAACCGTCCCTGCTCACTATCTACTATTGTACCTGTACCGGAATTAATGATAAGACCTTCAGGGACGTCAAATCCAGGATGATCATACACCACGTTGTATAAACAGAGGGTTAACCAAACATCCCCTTCTTTGGTACTGCTAAGGTAAAGCAGACGATGTTTGATCATGACATATTTTCCTTCGCTGTTTCTTATCCGTAACCTTGTGATCAGACTGTAATTGAGACGATCAGCTAAGTCAATAGATTTAATTAGCTGGAAAAATTTAAATTCCAGTCTGTACTTCTTTTGAAGATCTTCAGGATGAACCCGGGCTAACAGTTCATCTTCCCAGATTGAATTTATTTCTGTTCGCGTGGGTTCAAAACCAAGTTGACGGGCAACTCCACCAGGATAGATATAACTTTTTCTTGCCCTCATATCACTCAATACGCTGATGGCATTTTCTAGTTTTGAATACATTCCAGCGATTATTTTGCCGTCATCGAGTAGCAGATCAGGTTGAAGTTTACCAGAAATTGGTTGAGAAAATAGTTTTATGTCAAGCAAATCACGCATCTCTTTGGTGTATTGATGGTTATTTATAGCCATTTGTGTAAGATTAGCAAACTGTAAATTTGGAGTGCACAAGTTAAGCTTTCGAAGCTATGAAAAATATAAAAAAAACCTTACTGGCGATTACGCTAATGCTGAGTTTCAGCGAAATCAGTGCCCAGAGTCTGGAGAAAATGAATTGGTATAATGAACCGGAACGATGGCAGATCAAAGACGGCAGCTTAATTATGCAGGTAACACCCAAAACTGATTATTGGCGAATATCACATTATGGTTTCACGGTTGACGATGCGCCTTTTTATTACAGCACTTACGGTGGCGAGTTTGAAACAAAGGTAAAGTTAACAGGTGATTACAAAGCCCGATTCGATCAAATGGGACTTATGATTCGTATTGATCAAAAAAACTATATTAAAACCGGGGTTGAATTTGTGGATGGTAAATTTAATATCAGTACAGTGGTGACCAATGAAAAGAGTGACTGGAGCGTGACCACACTTAACAAGATGCCTCCTTTTATTTGGATTAAGGCATTACGGAGATTGGATGCTATCGAGATTTATTATTCTTTTGATGATAAAAACTATATCATGACCCGCAATGCTCCGTTACAGGACAATACTCCTGTTATGGTTGGCCTTATGGCTGCCTCTCCTGATGGAAACGGCTTTGAGGCCCGGTTTGAAAATTTCTCTGTAAAACATCTTCCCGATCAACGACGCGCAGAGTGGCTTAAACAACATCAATAACCTTACTTTAAAATGAGAAACTAAAACTTAATCAGTAATTCTTCAATAATCAGTTTATCATTGTTGTAGTATTCAAAGAACCACTTCCCGTCTTTTTTTAGTACCATACCTTTGTGCTGACTACCCTCGGCAATAAAACAATTCTCAACAGAAGTTTTAAATAGGGTCAGCATTTTTTTCGGTGTGGTATCGACCAACTGAAAACCAGTTGTCGTTACCTGGGCATATAGTGTACCTGATGGCTCGGTAGTTTCAGCCCCTGCTGCCTGTTGATTTGCCGGCGCAGCAACGACCTCGGGTGCTTTTACACTTTCAGCCATCTGGACATCACCTGAAAAAGCATAGGGAAGTTCATTGAAAGAAATAAAGGCGTTTTGTAAGGCCTCCTGATAAGCCGCAGTAAAATCCTTTTCCTTACTTTTACCTTCCTCGCCCTTGAAAACTACGTTACCCTGACAGTCTTTTAATATCAGCGTAAGTCTGGTGGTAAACATTCCTTTTTTTTCTGTAAGATCTGCAGTCATTGCCTTACATTTGTTAGCGGCGATTTCCACCGGCAAATTTTCATTATCAAAATAAACCGTAAACCCTTTTTCTTCCAACAACTTCCTGGTCAGGTTGTTCAGACCATACTTGTTCACTTCTTTAAAGAAACTGAATTGCTCAGGCACCAGTATGTATTTGTAGTTATTGATCGTGTTTTGTGTATACCCCGACAGCGCGGTGAATAATAAGAGTAGTAAAAGGTATCTTTTCATCCTGCAAAATTCTAAGATTGTAAAGATAAGGTATTGGCTTGGTGCTTTCAAACGGTTGAATCTCGACTGTGTTCTTAAATTATTTTTTTTGCATTATAATTTTTTCTGTCTGATGCTTCCCAATATCCCTCCCCTGAATTTGGCCATTTTCAATAGCCGGCCTATAATGAATTCCACCGTAAAGCCTACTGATAGCCGCTTCTTTAGCCGCCTGATCAAAAGAAGTAAAGCTTCTTATTGGTAATCCATAATCAACCTCTGTATTGTCTTGAAATTTAAAATTATCTCCAAATATTTTAGTTAGAATATAGGCTGCTGATGTTGAAGCAACACTATGCCCACTTGGGTATTCTGGGAATGGTGGCGTTTGCAGAATTGGCTGCCAATTTTCATCAATATTAGAATTTATAAATGTTTCCGGCCGGATATAGTTGCTCCTGTATTTTTCATCCCAACAACTAATAAACGCATCAAACAATGCAATACATGTAGACGTGTATGCAAAACTACTTTGTATATAATTAAAAGTTTTCAGTTTGCAGGCAATGCCAGCAATAGAAATCCAATGTGCTCCTGGTGATATCTTTTTCGTTGCATAATTCATATGTCCATTTACATTTAAAAAGAAAGGATTGCAATCCCAAAATTTTGCAATGTTTAATTGTTCATCATTTAGGTTTTTACCCGTTAGATAAACCTCATTGGCAGTTTTGTAAAAGGCACTATTTTTATCCCTACTATAAGCCGGAGGAGGAGAAGGTTTAAATTGATCGGCCGTTTTCATACATAGTGGTCTTATTTTATTCCAATAAGGTTCCACTGCCGCCATATAACCAGGTGGAGTAGGTGCCCAACTACCTTCTTTTTTAACAATACTATAACGTCTTAATTTACGTGTTTCTTTATACTGATCCTGATCAACCCACCTTAATATAGAATCTGACACCTTTTTACCATATAAAATTGAGTTCTGAACTACAGTTTCAGGATATCCTTTTATTTTATACCACAAAAGGATACTGTTTAAACTATCTAAAGCTACCTGATCGGAGAATACAAGCCGTTTTGCAACCTGCCAATATGCGTAGGTAGCAGCTAGTGAATAGCTAATTTGTTTGTTGTCGGCGTTTGGAATTCCATTAAAGCCGTTCAATTGTCCTTTTAAGGATTGAAACTGACTATTACTCTTAGCCTGAATTTCATATGCGGCAATGTTTGAATAAACAAATATTCTACTCGCAACAGGTGGAGAAAATATATCGCTTACAATAATATCAGAAAGGGCTTTTTGAGATCTGTGCAGAGGAAAGGGATCATTTTCAATTTTGCTCCACTGCCCATTTGCACCTGTAGAAATACAAAAAATAAATAAAAACAAGTATATCTTCATGCTGTTCGATTTAATTAGCAGCCTTTAAAAGCTGAACTTTATCATTATTTTTAACGATAATAATTTTTTTGGTTTCTCCTTTAATCTCAATCATATTTCTAACGTCTCCATCTATATACAGCCCCGAATCGTAAGGAGACATTGGTTTAAAATCACCTTTGCCATTTCCAATTAAAAGTAAACCCAAACCAGCATCTGCCTGACCTAGCTGAACCCGATAGGGATAAAAATTTCCACTCAAAAGGAGATCATCTTTTCCATCCTTGTTAAAATCATCTACAACTATACCCCATGTTCTGGAAAACTGCGCTTCGATCGGAAGGGGCTTAATGGTAAACTTCCCGGTTCCATCATTTAACAAAATTGATGTTTCGAGTTGTTTGCAGTAAAATTTCTGACTTTGGTTTAACTGCTCCGGTGTAAATAACTTATCTATAGTTATGTCCGAATAGGAACTATAACTTAAAAACCGTTTTTTTAATTGAACCATCTGATCAAGTAGTTCATCTCTAGATGCCATTGGATAGTTTTCTCCCTGAATGTAGTAACACATAATTGGATCTAATACGCCATCATTATTAAAATCTGAAGCATAGATGGTCATTGGTTGCTTACTATTCGCTTTAAATTGATTGTTTAAACCACAATTCCCTACAACGAAATCAATTGCTCCATCATTATTCACATCCATTGGTACGATCTTACTCCACATACCGTCTGAATTTTCTAAGCCCGAGTCTTTATCATATTTCAAAACCCCATTCTCATTTTTAAACTTCTTTAACGACATCCAGTCTCCGCCAATTAACAATTCTGGATATCCATCTTTATTCAAATCCTGCCAACAAGATGTAACAACCATTCCCGCGTACTCCAAATCGGGAGAAAGTTGGCTGGTTACGTCGCTAAATTTTACTTCCCCTCCTTTTGATTCATTTCGCAGCAAATAGCTTTTACTACATAGCGGGAAAGAGCCCGGTTTACTCATTCCGCCAACAAAAACATCTAAATCTCCATCCTTATCAAAGTCAACAACGCTAATAGCCTGTTTACTACTCCACATTTTCGGCAATGCGTCTTTAGCTTTGTGAAAAATACCTTTCCCATCATTTAGATATAATCGATCCTGATATTCAGGCGCGTTTTCATCATATTCATTTCCACCGCTTACCACCCAAAGATCAGGAGCCCCATCGCCATTTGCATCAAAAAAAACTGCATTTACATCTTCACTCACTTTGTCTTCATCCCAAGGTTGATTTGGCGAGGGATTAAAGTTTCCTTCTTTATTACCTAAGAATAATTGACCTGTCTGTCCAATTGCCCCTCCTATAAAAACATCTTCTATTCCATCTTTATTAACATCTGCCTTGGCTAAAGCAGGGCCGAATTTTGATAGCTGATAAGGTAAAAGCGTTTCGACTTTAAAGTCTATAAAATCATTCTCATTATGTTTAAATTCTAGTCCCGATTCTAGTTTGTTATCTACAAACAAGGGTTTTGTTTTAGTAATATTCTCTTTTTTGATTACCGCATCCTTCTGATTGAAAGTTAATGTTCGGTTCGATTGTATGTTTTCAATAAAGCTCTCTTTTCCATCAGGCCAAATGACCCTAACGGAATTTATTTCAGTATTTTTACCTACACCAAAACAATTTGTTTGACTTACACTAGATTGATAACCACGTACCACATATTTTTCCTGATACTGTATGTTATCTTTTGTTTTAACATAAATTTTAGCTCCTATTGCAGCCGTATTTAACCCTGTACCGACAAGCTCAATTTTCAAATAGTTGGGTTTTAGTAATTCTGAGTTATTTTTATACACCATTACAGGTGAGTTTATATTACAAACAATCAAGTCCAGATCACCGTCATTATCTAAATCAGCATAAGCGGCACCATTGGAAACAGAAGGCTCTGAAACTCCCCACTCTGCCGTTTTGTTACTAAAAGTTAAATCATGATTGTTAGAAAAAATATAATTTGAAATTTTGTTTGAGGGCATTTTTTTTACCAAATCGAAAGTTTGAAACTTTAAATTCCCTTGTTTAAGCGATTCTTTTTGTGCACTGGCAACTGTATATTTTAAGAAATCCATGTCGGTAAAATCTCTTAAATAACCATTGGATATAAATAAATCTTTCCAGCCATCGTTGTCAAAATCTGCAAATAACGATGCCCAACTCCAATCTGTATTAGAAACACCTGCCAACTGACCTATTTCACTAAAGCGCAAGCTACCATCCTGCGCCACACCTTCATTTAAGTGTAGCATATTTCTCATTTGCTGGTTATAATATCCACTGTCTAACAATAAGTGATATTGATCGTATTCATCCGGCCCTTTAAGCAGTTTTTGCCTGTGGTTATCTTCTGGCAGCATGTCAAGAGTCAAGATATCCGGTCTTCCATCATTGTTATAATCGGCAATGTCCGAACCCATTGAATATTTTGAGATGTGTTTAATTGATTTCCGGATACTTTCCGAAAAAGTTCCATTCTTATTATTGATGTAAAGGCAATCTTGTTCGGTATAGTCACTTGAGGTATAAATATCTGGCCAGCCATCATTGTTTAAATCGCTTACCGCTACACTTAGCCCAAAATTTAAGGCATTGTTTATAATCCCTGAGGCTAAAGTAACGTCTACAAAATGAGGTTGATTATTTTTAGAATCATTTCTAAATAAACGATTCCCGTATTTCATATTTGGGGTAGATCGTACTTTTTTAGTATTTAAAAAAGGCTTATAAGTTTGGTTGGAATGATTTAGCAAAAACATATCTAAATCACCATCATTGTCATAATCAAAAAAAACGGCCTGTGTGGATTGAGTTCCTATTGCATCAAGACCATAAGTTTCGGCCATGTTTTTAAAAATAGGTATACCTCCTTTAATTCCCTGATTAATAAACAATTCATTTTTGAGTTTATCATCAGGAAATTTTCCTGAATGACAAACATATATATCAGGCAAACCGTCTCCATTTACATCTGCTATGCTTACTCCTGTGGCCCAGGTGCCATTTCCTTTTACACCTGCTTTATTGGTAATATCTTCGAACTTTAAATTACCCTTATTAAGGTATAATTTATAATCTCCGGCATTTGCCGAAAAAAAAATGTCAGGCAAACCATCACCATTAAAATCCGCTACTCCAACTCCCGACCCGTTATACAAATATTCATAATTCATCACATGTAATGAATCGGTTTCAATTACCCTATTTACAAAACTGATATTTGTTTCTTTTGCTGGTAGCAAGGAAAATAAAGGCTGTTGCCCATTGGCATTGTTAACAACAGCTAGTACTGAGAAGAAAAGTGCAGATAGCCATATCTTTATTTTCATGGTATTTTTTTTTTAAATCAACCTAAAGTATTATTACATGGGTAGCTGCAAATCTTTATTTTAGTTCTATTTGTTCGTCATTTTCTTTATAAGGTAAAAATACAAGCAACATGGTCATCATCTCATCGGTTGACTTCATGTCATTGGCCGAATAAACGTTTCGAGGCGGACTACTGGGATTGTTAGGGTTACTCTTTGTATTATCATAAGTACCCTCTATGGTTAATACAGAGCCCTTGGGAATTTTTACTAAACTTTTAAATTGGTAAATTTCTTGCCATCTAAAATCCCAGGATGGGATTGAAACGAGCTGTATTGTGTCTTGCTGAGGCGTTACCGCATATGATTTGAATATTTTACCCAAGTAATGCATATGTGGCCAAATGTATAGTAAAGATTGATCTTGTGGTGTTGTGATTTTTAGTTCGAACTTTCTTACAGAATCGGCCGGGATGAAAAAATAAGGCTCGATAGCGTTTTCGCCTACACCGGCAGAACCTAAGCTAATCACCTCAACTTTTCGTTCTATTGGTGTTTTTTTGAAAAAGAAATTTATTCCGGAAATACTTTCTTCGTCTTTTGATACCGGAGCATAATGTATGGTTAATAAGATGACACCCCGTTTAGGCATAACCCAACCAAAATTATTGGGATAAGATTCATAGGACGTTCCTGGAATCCATCCACCATAATAGGTCATTGTTTTTTTAAAAGGAAAATACTGCGAATATTTGGTCCTGTCATCCTCTGTTAAGTTTAAAAAATCAGCACCCTGGTTAATTTCAATATCATCTGCTACAGGGTGAATGGCAAAGTTAGCGTGATGTATTACTTTTTTATTGGATGAAAAAAACTCCATTGCTTCGACGTTATTTTCAGCACCAATGTTAAAAGGAATTTTAAAAACAATAAACCGCTCCTTATTATCGCCAATAACTTTAAATGGTTTAATTGTTTGTAAAACAAGATCAGGCTTCCTGGAATACTGGGTCCCTTCAATAAATGTTTTAACTGCAGTTTTTGGCGTTTCGCTAATATTGCCCATTGGCATTTTTGCGTCAACCCACTTGGCTATAGTTAGCTTTTCTTCATTCGTTAATGACCTATCATTCTTAAATAGTCTGTAATGGTTATCTGGTTTCCATGGCGGCATATAACCAGATTGTGTTACCTTTTTAATAAAAGAGCCTCTTTTTGCAACATCCTCATAAGTTAATAAAGAAAATGGAGCAGACTCCCCAGGCCTATGGCAGGATTGACACTTATTTTGAATAATGGGTGCAACATCTTTATAGTAAGTTATTTTTTGGGCATTTACGTTATTTGCGCAAATGAATAACCCAATTACAATGGTAATAATTTTTGAAAGTAGTAAAGATTTTGAGCTCATTATATATCGTTGATTAGGCACCCAACAGGAATAGTTTTTTTAAATGTTTGTTTACCATTTAACTGGTCTTTTATAGCTTGTTCAAGATATTTCTCAGTAATTACCAAGCGTTTTTGTCCTAGCGAGGTAGCCCAGTTATCGATTAGTCCACTATAGGTTATTGCACCCATTTTATTGATTAAAAAAACTTCAGGTGTTGTGGTTGCACCTAAATATTTTGACAATCGTTTCTCTCTGTCAGTTAATAAACTGAAGTTGATCCCGTATTCATTTTTAAGTTCATTTATTTCTTTTAATGAATAACTGGTACCCGGGATTATACCATAAAAATTGATGCTTTTATTAGCATTGTGAAGTTTTACCAAACCGGGTAAATAGTTTTTACATAATGGACATTCGGGGCTTAAAAAAACAAAAACCACTGCCTTACTTAAATTAATTCGACTTTCTTTACCGCCTAAATCAATCAATTTAATCGAATTTATTTTTGCAGGAGAGATCATTTTTTCCTGAGCCTTTATAACAACAGGGAAAATGGCTAAGGAGAGCAAAAAACTTAATCGAAAAATAAACGGCCTCATGGTTTTTGATTAAAAAAAGCCCTTAATAAAATTATTAAGGGCTTTATAATTTAACAATTATTTTTTATCCCACCAAACACGACCAAAAGCATCATTTGGACCGGTTCCAAAATCTGGATTTTTAGCCATTTCTGCCAATGCAGTTTGCTGATTTGCATAATTTAAGTTGGTTGGACTTAGCAAGTCTATACCAGCTCTACGCGCTAAAACTAGCGGTGTCCCATTGGCCTTTAGTTCAGACCATGCCAAAACAGACGTAGTATTAGGAAAACCAGTTCTTTTCCACCAGGCCCAGGCTTCTAATGGTTGTCTGAAAAAATCCAAATAAGCCTGACAAGCGATTTGTTCAGTAGCTTTAGCCGCATCAAATTTAACTCCAGCTTTATTGTAATAAGCATCAATTGCCGGAGCGGTTACGGCGGTAAAATCTTTTACATTCGCATCAACAGCTCTGTCACTGTAAAATTTAATAGATGCATATACGCCATTTTTATACCATGTTTCAGCAACGTCTGTAGTAACACCGCGGGCTGCAAGATCAGCACGTAGAAAACAATATTCGGCATATGTTAGCACGGGGAAAAAACCTTTGCCTGTACCAGCTTTCAAGCCATCATTATTGTCATAATTAGGTGTAAATAACCGGTGTTGCAGCTGCGATAAATTATCTATCGAAGCATACAGTGGCTTATTTGCAGGTAATTTTGCTTCATCAGGACTGGTAAAACTTCCCACATAATTTCCAGCTGCATTCGGACGATAATATATCGCTAATCTAGGATCCCCTTTGGCAACAAGAAAGTCTAAAACAGGTTTACCTGCTGCAAAGTTTGCTGGGTTAAAGTTTCCATTTGCATTTGCATAAGATGGTCCAACCTTAAGCATCCAGGAATCATTAACATTTGCCATTTGCACTGGATCTGCTAATACTTCAGTTGCAATTGTTTTCATTTTGGCTGGGTCAACTTTCATTAAGCGAATGGCTATTTTCAAACGTAATGCATTTGCTGCTTTAGCCCAAAGTGTTGCATCGCCATTGAAATACGGGTCATTTCCGCCAAGACTGATCTGACCTGTAGCCGAGCCTTTTAAAGTCGCTACAGCTGCTTTCAGCTCTTCATCTACTTTTGCAAATATTTGCTGTTGGGTTTCATATCCCGGGGTTTTAGTGCCGCCATACCTCGCTTGAAAAGCTTCAGTATAAGGAATACTTCCATTGATGTCACTCACATAAAATGCATAATATGATAAGAGTATTTGTGAAATTGCTTTCATCTGTACCCTTGCATTTTTATCAGCATCAGGCATTGATTCTATGTTTCTTATCCCATCAGCTAAAGCCGGGCCTAATCTGCCATAAAATATTTTACCGTAACGCGTATTAAATTGCGAGCCAACATTATTAAAGTTCAATCCGTTCCCAGTGCTTAACGTACTGTACTGCATCCAAAGGTTTGCGGCACGGTACACATCTGCAAAGTACTCGAAATCATCTTGAGAGCCTACTGCAGCTCTAAGAAATTGATCTTCGGGCTTAACTTCGTATATTGTATTAGGGTTTAAATTTGCCTTTACAAAGCTTTCCTTTTTACAACCGCTCATTGCAAGCAGGGTTGAACCCATAAGGAAAAAATATTTTGCTTTATTTATAATTTTCATATCTGTAGTATTTAAATAATTAAAACGATGCTCTGATGTTAAAACCTAAGCTTCTTACCAAAGGGAAGCCACCATATTCAGCAAAAGCACCTGCCCTGTTGCTAAAGATACTTTCAGGATTTACACCATCCTTGGCTGTTTTGTATAGATAAGCTATGTTTCTACCGGTTAAATTCAGGCTTAAGGTATTTATTTTCAATTTACTTAAATACTTACTTGGTACAGTGTAGCCTACCGTTACTTCGCGAAGTGCTACCCAAGAATTTTCAAATACTGAATATTCTCTAATACCACTAGACCATTGACTTAAATTTTCATAATACGCATAAGCCGGGATTGGTTTTAACAAACCTTGTTTAACCGCATCTGCATAGGTCATTCCGCCTAAATCTACTCCATTAGCCTTTAATCCATCGTTTAATACCCCATCCGGAATAATACCATCGTGTTGTGTTACGCCATTTGCATCGGTATAACTTACCCCTCCTGAAGCTTCATCTCTACCAAATAATGAATTTGTGAATGAACCATTCGCTGATCCATATTGATGGGTTCCTGAAGCCATTAAACCACCAATTTTAGCATCAATTTGAAAACCTAAAGAAAAGTTTTTATAAGATAGGTCTTGTCTTGTACTGGCAAGATAATTTTCCATCATGGTTCCTAGATTTTTCCTGGTTCCATCATAATCCTGCGATCTAACAAAAGTGTAATAGCCACCGGTAGTTCCATAACCTGTGTTACCTAATACTTTTTTGCCATTACTTGGGCTGGCAACTGGATTACCGCTTGCGTCTTTCTTTTGATAATATGAATAGGCATAACCTGTAATCAACGATCCATATTGTTCCCCTACTCTGGCTACAGAAGTAATGTCGTTACCAAAAGCTAAATCCAAATCGTAACTTTCAACTCCAGGTGCTAATTCCAATATTTTGTTCCGGTTACGTGTAAAGGTAACAGACGCATTCCAATTAAAATCTCTTGATTCAATTGGCTTACCAGTAATCAAAACCTCAATACCTTGATTTTGGATGTTACCAGCGTTTAAAGCTTGTGAAGTAACTCCCGATTCCTGTGGTAAAGAAAAGCTTAATATTTGATTGTAGGAATTTTTCTTGTAGTACGCGACATCAAAATTCAAACGGTTTTTGAAGAATCCTAAATTGGTACCGATTTCAAACTCCTTGGTCAACTCATTTTTTAAGTTGTCATTTCTAAGAATGTTGTCACTAAATCCATAAACCGATTGATTACCACCATTAGCATTGTTAAAACTACCATCTTGTAGTTTAAAGTAGCCATCAGTATTGGTCTGCTGTGGTTTTGCTGACAATCCAGTATAAGAGTAGGACCCCCTTAACTTACCAAAAGATAATATCGAACTATTTTGGAACACTGGTAATTCGGTAAATATCCATGCCAAACCTACACTTGGATAAAAATAGGAATAATTACCGTGACCATCTCTGTAAGTAAGCGCCGATGACCAGTCATTTCTTCCGCTAACATTTAAGGTCAGCATGTTTTTCCAGGTAATATCTCCGTACAAATAAACTGCGTCAGTACGTTCACCCAAATTTGGATAAGCCGTTGTTGTTGAAGGATCAATGGAATTTGAAATGGAATAAAGATCAGGAACTTTAAGTCCGCCATTGGTAACCGACCTGTTATAAAATGCAGCATCCCCCAGGTTTTTTTGATAAGTTTCCGCTCCTATTGAGGCATTCAATTCGAAATCACTTGAAAGTTCTTTAGTTGCATTCAACAAGCCTTGAACACGATAGGATTTATTGGTATTTTGCGTTATTTCGTAATCGCCACCTGCAAAGGCAATACCAGCTCCTCTATTTTTTCTTTCGTAAGCAATATTGTAAAAGTTAGTATTTGTTCTTACCAAAGCCGAAAGCCAAGGAAGAATTTTAATATTTACATCAATATTTGCCAATAAATTATTTTCCTTTTGAGTCCTGTTGTCATTTTGAAGTCCATAGGCAAATGATCCTATGCCGTAAGGATCGTAACGATTTCTGTCGCTCGAACCCAACGCACCGCCGGTTACCGGGTTGATATTGTTATTGATATAGGCATTTAAATCAACATTTCTAGGCTTATAATATGTAAACGCAAACAAAGGATTATTCGCACTTCCTTGTCTTGCCGGATTCAACGAATTCGACATGGTGTAGTTTACACTCGCATCAACTGAAATTGATTTCGAAATTTCTCTGGTCACTCTAAATGCAAATGCATCTCTTTTTAGTTTATTTCCAGGTTCAACACTCGAATTATTTAAATTGGTATAGGCTAAACGATAAGATGTGTTTTCACTGGCACCTTCAACCGATACATTTGTATTGATAAACTTTCCGGTATTAAAGTAATCTAATGGATTATTGGCTACCCAAGGTCTCATTACGCCATCTAAATCCTTTACCATTCTGCCATCCAACTTAGGACCGAAAGAATAACCACCTACATAGTAACCTGCTGACTGATCAACAACATCTACTCCGTTAGCATCTTTAGCAAATACGGGAGAAATTCCACCTCCATATTGATTTTGAAGATCTACAAATTTATAGGCGTTATCAAAAGAGCTCGTTTGAGATATAGTTACACCCAAACCTTTGCTAGTTTTACCCTTTTTTGAAGTAATTAGTAATACACCACCTGCAGCTTTTGAACCATACAATGATGATGCAGCAGCTCCTTTTAATACGCTGATACTCTCTATGTCATCAGAGTTAATGTTTTTCATAATGTTACCAAAATCTGCTGCGTCGCCCCATGAGTCTGCTCCGGAAGTACCCGGCTCCATTAATATCCCATCATAAACAACTAAAGGCTGTGTATTTGAACTTAATGATGAATTACCTCTTATTCTAATTCTTGAAGAAGAAGTCGGACCACTGGCTCCCTGATTAATCATTACACCGGCTACTTTACCCTGTAAAGCATTTACCACATTGGCGTTATTTGCTTCTGCCAATTCGCTACCGCTAACAGCTGTTGCCGAATAACTTAGTCTTTTGACATCTTTCTTAACACCAAAACCAGTAACAATAACTTCAGAAAGCGATTCTGTGTCATCGACCATCACAATAGTCTGATTGGCTGAAGCGGCAACTTCCTGGCTAACCAAACCGATAGATTTAATAATCAGTTTAGCACCTTCTTTTACTGAAAGCACAAATTTTCCTTCGGCGTTAGTAGAAGTTCCATTTTGAGTTCCCTTTTCGAGAACACTTACCCCAGGGATGGGATTACCAGACGCGTCTTTTATCGTGCCAGTAATATTCTTCTGTGCAAAAGCTGTTATTGTTAAAAAACATAACAACAACAGACTAAAACACTTTAAGTACATTTTTTTCATAATTTTAATTTATTTAGTTAATATTAGTTTAGGATAATTAGGGATTTCTTGATGGATCTTCTTTTATTTCTGCATATACAATTAGTTTTAGTTAAATATTTATATTAGTTAGTTTTTAATTGAATAAGCTATTCTCCACCATTAAACTGGCAGCTGCTAACAACTCTGCCTCTTCACTTAAGGTAGAGAACATTATTTCAGTTTGCTCAGCTATTCGCGGTATACAAAATTCATTGAGTGCTTGTTGTATGGGAGGAAGAAGCATTTTTCCCGCTTTGGCACCTCGTCCACTTAACACGATTCGTTCAGGATTTAAAATGTGAATTAAAGTAGCCAGCCCCTTACCAATCTGAAATGCGGCTTCAGCTAAAATGGAAATCGCAAGCGGATCTTGCTTTACAACTGCATTTAAGAAATGATCAGCATGGCTTTTACTTTTATCTTTAAAAAGAGCCTTTAAGCTAGTTTCTTCACCATTTCTCACTGCTTTTTCGGCTTTCTGAACCATTATCAAAAGAGATGTTTCCACTTCGAGACATCCCCGCTTGCCGCAGGAACACAAAGTATTTGAATTAGACAAGGGTATATGGCTAAATTCTCCGGCGTAACCGCTGCTGCCCCGGTATAATTTACCGTTGATAATCATTCCAAGGCCAGTGCCCCACCCAATATTGACCACGAGCACATCACTTAAATTTCTTGCTTCTCCAAAATTTAATTCGGCCAGAGCGATCAAACTTGAATCGTTATCTATGTATACCGGCAACCCTATTTTTTTTGAGAGGTAATCTTGCAGGCTGATGTCCTTTTCAACTTGCATAAAGGAGTAATTCATACCTTTTTCAGCATTGATAAAGCCAGGCATTCCAATACCAATGCCCAAAAAACGCTCTTTATCAATTGTTGACTTCTTTATACAATCATCAATAAATGCGATCAAAGTATCGGCACTTTTACTCATAGTCATATCCAAATCGACCACCTGGGTTGGTAAAACCTGGTGATTCGAGAGATCATATATTGTTAACTGAGTAGTTAATTGATCCATGGCTACAGCTATTATGTACCGTTTATAATTGGGATTCAATAAAAACATTAAAGGGCGCCTTCCCCCTGTAGATGGCGCGAAACCCTGTTCTATAATTAACCCCTCCCCCATTAACGCATTTACAGCCGACGTAATTAAAGGCAGGCTTTTTTTAGTACGCTTACTTAAATCAATCAGCGAAGATTTTTTTTTATAATAAAGCTGCTTGATGATGTCAGCCCTTAATTGCTGCGCTTTCTTAATTGTTGCTGACATTTTTTAGTTTAGTTTCCATAAAAATATAAATAAAAGAAAAGAAATGCAAACTTTTTAAAAAATTTAATTACATCGGTCATTCTGAATAAATAATTAATCAAGAATCAGTACATACCTCGGAAACCTACTGCCTATTTAATTTACCAACAGCCATGCTAACAGAAAATCATTAATGGAAAGAAGCAGACTAGGATCGGCTAATACTAATCGGTATAAATCAGAAATTACTCGCGAAAGGATATATTTCACTAAATAGAAATGGGTAATTCAATGGAAGCTCCGCTTTGGCCCTGAAGTCATCTCAAAATTCGAGACCAAACCACATAACAGCAACATTTTTAGGTGCATCTCGGGGTAATTAAATAATATAATGCAATTTCATTTATCTAATAGTGACTAAAAACATACAAAAATATTTAACCAAAATAAAAAAGCCTTTTAGTTATTAAAACTAAAAGGCTGACCCTCAAAGTGGAGAATAGCGGAGTTGAAGTTGCCTCAATTCGCAAAAACAAAATTGAAATATCCAGATAAAAAACCAGACTTTAGATTACAAAACGGCCACTTTCGATGAAATACCCACAGGTCACCTCTTAACCATTTCATAAGCAATATTAACACCACAATATGTTAATATTGCTTATGAAATGGTTAAACAACCTAGCTGCGGTAAGTTTTAAAATTCCTTCCTTTGAAGGACCAAATTGACAAATCTTTATGAAAAGAAGAAATCTAATTAAAGGGCTTGCAACGATTATTCCAGCGATGGCCTTATCCAAATCAATAGCTGCGACCAATTATTTTTTAGATCCTGCAGGAAGTAAGGAATTCGCAAAGATACCTTTTTCACCAACCTGGGAGTCTCTGGAAAAATACGTTGTCCCTCAATGGTATAAAGACGCCAAGTTCGGCATTTGGGCTCACTGGGGTCCGCAGTGCGAACCTGAGCGAGGTGACTGGTACGCCAGAGGTATGTACGAAGAAGGCTCTGATCAGTACAAATACCACGTGGAAAAGTACGGACATCCAAGCGAATTTGGATTTAAAGATGTAATTAATAAGTGGAAGGCTGAAAAATGGGACCCTGATTATCTTGTTGGTCTCTACAAAAAAGCAGGCGCACAGTATTTCGTTGCGCTGGCAAATCACCACGACAACATGGACCTTTATGATAGCAAATACCAGGAATGGAATTCTGTAAATATGGGGCCTAAAAAAGATCTTATGGCTGGTTGGGCCAAAGCTGCAAAAAAATATAAATTACCATTAGGGGTAAGTGTTCATGCATCGCATGCATGGAGCTGGATGGAAACTGCTCAGCGAGCGGACAAACATGGGCCAAAGGCCGGTATTCCTTACGATGGAAAAGTTAAAGCAGAAGATGGTAAGGGCAAGTGGTGGGATGGAAAAGATCCACAAGATTTGTATGCACAGAATCATCCGCTGAGTAAAGACAGCGAAAACAACAGCGCCATTCATGCCCAATGGAGTTGGGAAAACGGTGTGGCAGAGCCTACAAAGGAGTATATCGAAAAGTTTTATAACAGGACCATCGATCTTATTGACAAATACAATCCCGAGCTGGTCTATTTTGACGATACTGTGTTACCATTGTGGCCGATCAGTGATGCCGGGCTCAGGATTGCTGCCCACTTGTACAACAAAAGCGTAAAGAAGAATGGAAAAGTTACCGCTGTTGTCAATGGTAAGATTTTGAATGAACAACAGCGCAAGTGTATGATCTGGGACATCGAACGCGGGCAAAGCAATAAAATTGAACCTTATACCTGGCAAACAGATACCTGTATCGGTGCCTGGCATTATGACCGGAGAATTTTTGACAATCACCATTACAAGTCGGCCAAAACCGTGATTCATACCCTACTGGACGTAGTAAGTAAAAACGGGAATCTGCTCCTGAATATACCTTTACGAGGCGACGGATCCATTGACTCTGATGAGCTGGCAGTGGTAGAGGAAATAGGAGAATGGATGAAAATCAACAGTGAGGCTATTTATGCAACCAAACCCTGGAAGGTATTCGGTGAGGGACCTGCAATAGAGAATGTTGCTCCGCTAAGCGGGCCAGGTTTTAATGAAGGCAAAGGAAAACCATTTGATTCAAAAGATGTCAGATTTACCGCCAAAGGAAACGATTTGTATGCGACAGTTCTTGGCTGGCCAGAAGACGGAAAGGTGAACATAAAAAGCCTTGCAAAGGGAAGTTCCTTGAATACCAAAGCTATAAAAAAGGTAACGTTGTTAGGTACGGGAACAACCTCAGATTTTCAGCAAACTGCGGACGGACTAACGATCAAAGTTCCGGGTGTAGAGTCGAAACTGAGTTATGCACTGGTGTTCAAAATATCCTAAACAATTTAACTCAGTTCCATACAAGTAATTCGGGCCAACCGACGTTGGCCCGAAAATACTCTGCTAAGAAGTAGTTATTTTTTTACTCTTTTAATTACTTTTTGAGCTGCTTCAATAATATTAATTGAATCTAATCCGTATTTAGTCATTAACTGATCAGGAGTACCACTTTCACCGAAGCTGTCGTTAACAGCAACAAATTCCTGAGGAGACGGAAGTTCAGTTGAAAGTAATCTTGCAATGCTTTCTCCTAATCCACCAAACTTATTGTGCTCTTCGCAGGTAACCACACATCCTGTTTTCTTTACAGATTTTAGAACTGCTGCTTCATCTAAAGGTTTAATGGTGTGGATATTAATGATTTCAGCATCAATTCCCATTTCTGCTAGTTTTTCGCCAGCTTCAATGGCTTTCCAAACCATGTGTCCGGTTGCAATAATGGTTACATCAGTACCTTCATTTACCATCCATGCTTTACCGATTTCGAATTTCTGATCAGGATCAGTA